>JBAQJG010000084.1:0-2015 GCA_049300145.1 Chthoniobacterales bacterium
GACTCGCACTACGGCCGGCAGTGACGATGCCCGGCCGCCACGGCACGCCGCAACTTCGCCGAACGGCGGCCGCTTCCTTTCGCCCGATCGCCCGAAATCCATCCTGAACGGGGATCTCTCCGGCGAGGTTAGAAATTGCTACAGTGGCATCAGCTTCAAGATCGCCGCCGAGGCCTTCGAAGTTCCAGGGTGATTAGGCGGGCGAGCAGGGTCGCCGGATACAATTGGCCGATGATAGCCTCCACATTGGTCAGCGTGCGGACGAGGGGATGAACCGGCGCGACATCGCCGAAGCCGGTGGATGTCAGCGTTACAAAGCTGAAATAGAGTATCGTGCCATAGGCCTGCCACCCTGCTTCGCCCGGGATATTTGTCAGAGAATTCGGAATGAAATACCAGATCAAGCGGTATACCGCGGCAAACATCAGCCCAAGGTTCAAATAAAGCGCGACCGCCCCCAGCACCCGATGTACGGTCACTACTCCCGGGGCAAGCGTCGCGTACCCAAGTGTATAGCTCGCCACAATGAAGGCGCTGATGCTTCCCCCATAAGCAAGGATCAGAGAGGCGTTTGATGGTGCCACCAGCTGGAGCACGAAGCCGGTCAAGGCGCAAATCAACGCCAATATTGCGAGGGCCTCGGCAAGCAGACCGCGTGAGAGCAGACATACGAGGAAGGTAAAGGCGAAAAACAGCAGCTGCAGCGCTTCGCGTACCCCTTCGTAGCCCATAGCAGCGAAAGGTGAAACAAATATTATGATGCATTGGACCGCCAGCATTGTGGTCAGCGCCGGATCTCGAACCCGATTGCGCCAGGAGTAAGACCGCTGCCGGTTCGGACTCACAGTGAACTCCTTTTTTTAGATTAGAGTTCGGCACTGGCCGCTAACGGCGCCGTAGTCCACATATTCCATTTTTATATCCAACAGGTGGCGCGATGAAGTTGTCTTGGCGGTCAACGTACCGTTTACCGAATTTGGGGCGGTAAGAGGGAAGGCGTTATAGCGAAAATCAGATACACCATCAGTACAAGCACCCCGACAAACCGCGCCGAGCGCCCCGCTGCAGATCACCAGGAACGCGGTTATCGCCGAATGAGCGAGAGTTGTGTCGGCACAGATCGTTCGCGCGGCCAGAGTAGCGCCATCATGCACAGAGTGTACCCGACCGCCAACAGGACGTAGCCGATCCGGGTCGCGAACGACTCTGCGGTCGTCGTCGGCAACGGCGATATTCCCGATCCTAACAGAATCAGGAATGTCGTGAGCGCTCCGGCATACATCTTGGCACGACCGGCCGCCGCCCGCCCGCCCAGGATCAGCCCGACGAGAAAAATGGTCAGGAACAGGAAGGGCAGCGACGGGCGCAGCTCGACGAACGCAAAGGCCAGGGAGGCAAGCACCCCGCTCAGCAGATTGACGGCGACAAGGCTAAGAGCGGAACGGACGCTGGTTGCGAAGTCAAACTGAAGCAGCACGGAAGCGACGGTGATCGGAAGAACGAGCGCCAAGGAAAGGGCGTCGTTGGTCAGGCAGAGGGTCATGGCGCCGAGCAGGATAGCCGCGTTGGCGAGGGCCCGCATGGCAGGCCTCTCGGTGGCCGGGGCCGCCTGTGGCGCGTCCTCGGTCGCATCGTGGCCTGGCAGAATCGCGTGGGCGAGCCACGATAAGACCACGGCGCTCAGGTAGGCTTGGAGCAATATCGCAATTATGCTTGAGTCAAGCGTGTCGTGGACGCGATCGAGCAAGGTAACCGTGATCGCGATCACCAAGCAGAGGAAGATTACAGGGCCACCCTGTCCTCGCGCCTGTACGAAGAAGCATACGAAATAGAATAGCCCGAGCAGTGCCAGCAGCTGAATCGGCTGATCTCCAAAGATGCCGTTAAGAAAAATGAAGGCCTGTCCGACGACCAGCACGAGCCCGACGAACGCGACTGCCTTCGACAGCGGCAAGGGCCCGGCGCCGAGAATCAGGAATTGCACCGCGAGGACTGGCCCAAAGAAGGGTATGACC
>JBAQJG010000085.1:0-4710 GCA_049300145.1 Chthoniobacterales bacterium
GTCGAGCCAGGCGCCGTCAGTCGAGTTTCGGTAGCGCGCTTCTTCAGCTTTCACGGCCTCGGCATTTTGCGCTTTGATCTCCTCGCGAATCGCGCTCAGCAGCCGCTGGACGCCTTGCGCGATTCGGTAGGCGTTCTCAATACTCCATATCTCCTCGTTCGCAGCGGCACGAAGCAATTCCACAAGCTCGGGTTTCTGCGGTATCGCGACCTCTCCATTACCCGCGGCCAGTGGAATGGAGATGCACCGCGAAACGACCGTATCGGGCAACGCCTCCGGCAGCGCGCTCAAAAGCAGCAGAAGCGAGTCGTTAGGCGGCTCCTCCAGAGTTTTGAGAAAAGCGTTTGCCGCTTGCAGTTGCAAGCGATCGGCCTCGACAATAATTGCGACTTTGCGCCGGCCGTTGGTCGCACGCATTCGCAAAGCATGTTCCAGTTGGCGGATTTGTTCGATCACGATCCGCCGCGATCTTGATTCCGGTTCGGCGACAAAAATGTCGCGCGCCTTCGCGGAAAAAACGTCGCGCGGATTCGTACCGTTAACCGTGCTCGCCAGTTCAGCGGCGACGTGGCGTTTGCCGCTGTCGGGCGGACCTGAAATCAAATACGCATGGGCGAGCCGTTTCTGTTCGTGGGCCCGTCGCAAATATCGTAGCGCTGCTGTGCGCGAAAACGCCATCTTTACATCTTCGATTTTCGATCGCCAATTTTCGATTTCGCCGAAAACGCAGGAAAACGCGCCGTGAGTATTTCCCAAATTTGATTGCCGATCTTGTCCACGGGTTGGGAACCATCGATCAGCACGACGCGATTTGGTTCACGCTTGGCCAGCTGACGGTACGCCTCGCGAATCTCTTCATAAAACTCAGCTGGCTCTTGTTCCATGCGATCGGGTCTGCGCGGCGATTTCATTCGCGACTGCGCCGTCATCACATCGACATCGAGCACAAAGGTAATGTCGGGAACGCAATCGCCGACGACAAAAGCGTTCAACTGTTCGACGACTCGGCGATCCAATTTTCGCGCCGATCCCTGATAAACCGTCGTTGAATCCAAAAAACGGTCGGCGATCACGCAAAGACCGCGCTCCAGTACTGGTTTAATCGTTTCGCGCACGAGCTGGCTGCGGCTCGCTTCAAAAAGTAGCAACTCGGTCTCCGGCATCATTCCGGCGCCTTGCGGCGCAAATTGCAGAAGCTCGCGAATCGTTTCACCGATTGGCGTGCCACCGGGCTCGCGCGTCACCAGAAATGGAATCTGTAGTTTCTCCAATCGCGCGGAAAGACGCTGCACCTGCGTCGATTTTCCGCATCCTTCCGATCCCTCGAATGTAATGAATGGTCCTCGCGGCACGCTGTCGATCTTGAAGCAAAGCGGCGCGGTTGTCGAATCGCGTGCTACTATATCGCGGGTGAAGAATTACTGGCTGGTGAAACAAGAGCCATCGAGCTACTCGTGGTCGGATTTCGTTGCCGAGGGCAGCACGAGTTGGACTGGGGTGCGCAATTACGCCGCGCGAAATAATCTGCGCCGGATGCGCAAAGGCGACGAAGTTCTTTTCTACCACAGCGGAGAGCAGAAAGCCGTCGTGGGCATCGCCAAGGTCATGCGGACTGCTTATGCCGACCCAACGGCCAGGGAGGGCGATTGGAGCGCGGTCGATCTTGCCCCGATCAAATCTCCGACACGGCCAGTGACGCTTGGGCAAGTCAAGAGCGATCCACGCCTGAGGAAGATTCAACTTGTGCGCCAGTCTCGCTTGTCCGTCATGCCGCTGGCTTCCGGCGAGTTTCGTGCAATCGTGCGCATGGGAGCGCTGTAGTCGTCGCCCTGTGGGCGACGCGCAGAGGTGTTTATGGCCTCAGTGCCGCGCTCGCCGCGGCGAGCCACGATTTTTGCGCTTGTTGGCGCAGAGAGCGCGATAGAAAATCTCTTGCGAGCATGACTTCGGTTGTTGCGACTCAATTCCTGCCGGTGATCGCGGCGGCAGGCGCCGCGAGAAACTTTATCGTAATCTCGTTGCACGACATCGCTCCTTCGAACCGAGCTATCGCGGAGAAGATCCTATCGGAATTAGTTCATCGCGGTGTACGGGTTTGCTCTCTTCTTGTTGTGCCGGATTACCATCATCAAGGTTTGGCCATGAAAAATCGCCAATTCGTGTCCTGGCTGCGGGGGCTCGAATCGGATGGACATGAAATCGTCATCCACGGTTATTTTCACGAACGTCCACGCGGGCCGAAAGAAACCTTACGTGAGAAATTTCTGACGAGGTTCTATACGGATGATGAAGCCGAATTTTACGATCTTGATTACGAGGAGGCCTTCCGCCGAATCACGACCGCGCGCGATGAATTTCGCGCCGGCGGCCTAAGCCCTCGAGGTTTTGTCGCACCTGCCTGGTTGCTCAGCCTGGAGGGAGAGCGTGCGGCCCGCAATGCGGAATTGGAATACACCACACGACTACGGACGGTGCACGATCTGCGCTCGGGTGAAAATTTCCCGGCGCGATCGCTTGTTTACAGCGTTCGAAGCAATTGGCGACGCGTCGCTAGTCGTGCCTGGAATGCAGCGCTGCCGCCATTCTTGAAGAGCAATCCGCTCTTGCGTTTGAGCATTCACCCGCCCGATTATTCTTATCCGGCCATTTGGCGGCAGATTGTCGATCTTATCAGTGCGATGGACGGAGTGAGAACGCCGATCACCTATCAAGACTGGATCGCCGAACAGAGGTCAATGGCAGACAGCGGAGCATAAAGAATGAGCAAATGCGACCTCCATATCCACTCGCGCTATAGCGCCAGGTCCGAGGAATGGTTGTTCCGTCGCTTGGATTTTCCCGACAGCTACTCCGATCCGCGTGAGTTACATCGACAATTACTCGAGCGCGGGATGGATTTCGTGACGATCACGGACCACGACACAATCGAAGGTTGTATTCAGATCGTTCACCTGCCGCAATCATTCATCAGCGAGCAGATTACAACTTATTTTCCGCAAGATACGTGCAAGGTTCACATTCTGGCTTGGGGAATATCCGAGGCACAGCACCAAGGAATTGTCGCCGTCCGAGACAATATTTATGAGCTGCAAAAATATCTCGCGGCCACGCATATTGCCCATGCCGTCGCTCATCCGCTCTACAGCATCAACGGCCAGTTGGCCGCGTCGCACCTCGAACGGCTGATTCTCCTTTTTAAGCACTTCGAAGGCGTTAACGGTTTGCGCGACGCGCTCTTGAGCGAGCTGACGCAAAATCTTTTCGGCAGCCTGACGCGGGAAAAGGTGGACATCTTCGCGAACCGCCACAATCTCGCACCCACGCATCCGGAGCCGTGGCGAAAAATTTTTACCGGCGGTTCCGATGATCACGGCGGAAAATTTATCGCGTCCGCGTGGACCGAAACGCCTCCGGCTCATTCCGCTGAGAAATTTCTCGAATACGTAGGCGCAGGCAACTGCAGCGTGCAAGGAAATGGCGGGACTCCCCTCGCCCTTTCGCACGGTTTTTACAACACGGTTTCCTGTTTCATTCAGGACCGTTTCCACGAGAAACTAGGGCCGAGCGCGATCATTCTGGAACAAATGTTTTCGCGGTTCATGGAGGGTCGCGATCCAACCGAGCTCACGCTGACCGAGAAAGGACGCATCTTCGCGCAAGGGGTGTTGTCCGGGAAAATTTTCGAATTGGTCAAACCCGCCAACGTCTCGATGTGGAAAGAGCTCTCGAGTTATTTCCAGCGACCGGAAGTGAAAGCAAAGTTGGCGGAGGAACTGAACGGAGTTTCAGAGCCGGAACGCCGAACCTTTCTCATGGCGAACCTCGTCGCGGAACAACTGGCGTTCCGCCTTTTCAAGAAATTCGTCCTGGAGATTAGCAGCGGAAACATGGTGGAGAGCATGCAAGCGCTCACAGCGATTGCTCCGATCCTGATTGTCCTCACACCGTACATTTATGGCTTTCACAGTCAGGCGCCTTCACGGAAGTGGTTGCGAAAGATTTTTCAAGAGCTCACCGGCGAAATCCCGTCCGCGCTACAGAATCGCAAGCGCGCCTGGTTCACCGATACGCTCGAAGACGTCAACGGCGTCGCGACAACGATCCGCAAGATGGCCGCGGCCGGGGCGGCGGCAGGAAAAGAATTGATCGTCGTCACTTCGCGGAGCGAATTGAACATCGACAACATTCCGATCAAGAACTTCAGGCCAATCGGCGAGTTCGAGTTGCCGGAATACGAGCTGCAAAAGCTGAGCTTCCCACCTATCCTCCAGATGCTGGATTATATCCAGCGCGAACAATTTACCGAGATCATCGTTAGCACCCCAGGCCCGATTGGCCTGACTGCATTGCTCGCTGCCAAGATGCTCAATCTGCAAACCAGCGGAATTTACCACACCGATTTTCCGCAATACATCCGCATCCTTACCGAAGACAGCTACCTCGAAAGCGTCGCCTGGCGTTACATGCACTGGTTCTATGGCCAGCTCGACACGGTCTTCGTCAATTCCGGAGAATATCGCCAAAGCTGGATTAATCGCGGCTTGGATCCGGTGAAGCTGAAAATTCTTCCGCGCGGTCTGGATACCGAGCTTTTCAATCCGGCACGGCGCGATCCTGCGTTTTGGGAAAAATATGGCGTGGCCACGAACGGCGAAGTGCGCCTCCTCTATGTCGGCCGGATTTCACGCGAGAAAGATCTCGATGTTCTGG
>JBAQJG010000086.1:0-8686 GCA_049300145.1 Chthoniobacterales bacterium
GTTGGTGAGGCTTGTTGGAGTCCAAGTGTCGTCGGCGCAACCACCCGACGGACTCGCTATCGCAGGAAGCGTATAGCTAGCGGTCACTGCCGCCATTGTCACCGGCATTTGCGCTTTGGCTTTAGCCAGCCACGATCGCAATGGTTCTTTCAGCCACGCAATCGTAGCCAGTTCCAACCGGTCTTTGCCCTTCTTCATTACCGCCACGGCGTAGTAATGCCCATCGTCTTCTTGGAGTGGGCTCACTTTTCCTACCGGTAAAGGTTCGTGCTCGTCGGCAGCAGCTTTGGAGTGCGCTGACAGGTCAGCGTTTTCAAAAGCGGCGAAGTACCGCCGCACTCCAAAGGCAGCCGCTTCGCGCTGCCGAGATCCGCGGAACTGCTCTACCAACTTGCCCACGCTTTCGTCCCATTCTCGGCTGTTCAGCTTCACGTTGGCTTCAGTGCCAGGCTTTTGGCGATTCGCTTTGCCATCGTCTTCAGGAGAAGCCGATCCACCTTTGTCTTGATCGGGCGTGCTATCGCTTTTGATCCACTCCATTTCGCTGTACAGGCCGCTGGTCTGCTTCATTTGCCTTACGCTTGGATGCGTTCGCAGTTCGGCTTCGGCGCGCCGCTTCAGTTCGCCGTGGAATCTCTGGTCGTGAGCGTACAACTCAGTGAGTAAGCGCTCGGCTAGGACAGGTCTGGCCAGACATTCAGCGATCACGAAGGGATCGTTGCCCAGCGCGGCAAAGAGTTCGCGCAGCACTCCGGGCTGTTTAGTGTGACTGGCGATCCGCTCCATCTCGGCTTGCAGTTGGTCGGGTGCGATCCGCCTTTGCCAGTAATCCTCCAGCGCCTGCGAGTTGCGCAAATAGTCTTCGACCTTTTTCTCGATCTCCGTCCGCGGCATTACCTTGTTCAGCGGAGGCTTGACGCCAGCGTTTGCTTTCGGCCAGATGCGATGCTGCCAGTAAACTTCTTCAATTGCGCGCTGATATGCGACCCGATCAGCCAGAGTCAGCGCGGTGCGTTGCTGCGCAGGCTTTGCGGCAGTTCTAAGTGAAGCCAATCGCGAGGACAGATCTCGCGATGTATTTGGTAAATTAAAAGCCGACGTAAGGGTGACAAGGCAGCTGAGAAAAAGGAGCGCAGCTGCCGTGCTGCGAATCCGGTTCGTCACAAGATTACGATCTTGCCGAAAACGCGAATCGCTTGTCGAGCGTAAAAACCGCGCAGCCCGCCCTCGCGGATGGTGGATTGACCGCTCCGCCGGCCGAGATTCAGCGCCGGAGGCGCGCCATGCTACGGCAGCCCGGTGCCGACGCTCGATTTCGCGATCGAAACGTCTTTTCCATCTGCGCTTGAGACATCACCGCATCCAGCGATGGCTTGGGATAGGGCCTCTCTTTTGGCTAGATCCGGTGACGTCAATAAACTTTCCTCAGTCGCTCGTCGATACGCAACACGTTCTCCAAACGTGAGCGTTCTACAGGAAGCGACGCCAGCAGTGCTACCGCGTTGCAGGCGAGCCTTCTCTTGCACTTCGGGAGGGAAGAAACGCCAGTCCCGACGCCATCGGGATTCCCGACTGCAGCAGACACGCGATGCCCGCGCAAAAAAGGAAGAGGTTTAAGGACGCGCCTACTAGGAAGCCGAGGTTGAGGTCCCCTTAGGTAACCCTTCAACACTCTTACCTCCAACCGACCTATTCTACTCAAATTGCATCCACGTCATGGATTGGTGAACACAAGATTCAGATAGACGTGAGTCGTATCGTAAGTGACTTGCGCTCTGAAATTCGGATTCGGTGGGTACTGAATTAAAACCCTCGCGAACTTAGTGCTGTTTAGGCCGTTCACCGCCTTCAAGAGCTGGTATTGCGTAATGCTGTTATTAAAACTGCCAGTCATGATCACTGACAAGCGGCCGTTAAGATACGCTATGTCCCCAACATTCACCATGTCCGCGTTGCCTTGTGTAACATTGCAGAGCATCGTGCCGCTGCTGGCGAAAGCGAGATCCTTAGTGATATTGAGCCCTTTCGGCGCAAGCGTACCCTGGACGGCCGTCAGCGTCGCCAAAGAACCGTTGCCGTTTGTTGTGATAGTTCCGTTACCCGTCAATGTGCTTGAGGGTCCTACCTTAACACTCACTTGGTTTGCTGGATTGTCGACTTCAACGGTCCCGCCATTCGTGACGTTCAAAAGGGCGATCCCGCCGGGGTCATCACCGTCCCCGAGTATAAAGTGCCCGCCGATGAAAAGCCGGGCGGCGGCTCCGCATGGGCTAGAGATTGTCCAGGTGGAGCCTGCACCGTCCACTGTTACCGAGCCGTTTGAGGTCCCGACCTGACCCGCCACTCCGGCGATAATCCCCCATCCGCTGGTAACAGTCCCTCCGTTGGTAATGTTCAGAGTGCCTGTGCCTCGCCAACCGACGGCAATGACGCCTGGAAAGATGTCTTGAGTGTAACTGCCGCAACCCGGGGGGACGTCCAAGCTCCCACCAGTGGTGACATTATCGACCGTGACTGTGCCGGAATCTCCCAAATTGAGCCCAAGAGCCAGAGATTGGGCGCAGGCCGTGGTGTTCGGGTTGCTAATCTCCGCCTTGCCGCCGTTGTTGATAAGGGCGTCGATCGAACAAGTCGGTACCCCATTGTCCCAGTTCGCTCCATTGAACCAATCGCCACTGGTGGCGTTGGTCCAAGTCGTTGGCGTTGGGGTTGGGGTCTGCGCAAGCGCGGGCGAGCTACAGATCGCGAACGTTAGGACTGCGAACAGGCAGATTAGAGCTGGTTGTGATGCAGATTTGTTTTTCATAAGTTGTTTTGATTTCATTTTTTGTTCGGGTTGATTGTTGACTCCGAAGCTTTCAGGGCTCCGCGCGGAACCCGGAACGATCCTCACGAGGCTAGTGAATTGGGGATTTGATTTCATGGTTTACTCCTTATTTAACGGTGATTTGATGATAGAAAGCGTAGTCGATTCGTAGCTCAGCGAGAATCTGGATGTATTGTGCAAACGATTCGCCAGGTTTAATCACGGCCCGCTCAGTTGAACCCGACCGCGCGAAGTATGGCGATGGCATTATATCGGAGAATCTTTTAGGATCCGCGTCGCTGCCCTTCTGCGAGAAAGTCCAAATACTCGCGGACGGAAAATCGTATATCTTCGTCATCGAGCGACGTATCTCGGGTGTAGAATCGGGAGATACGACTGCGCATGTTCGTGAGAAAACTCCTGACCAACACGCAGATGCTGAAAGAAATCACCGGACAATTGCCTTGTCATCCCGAGCCGCGCAGACGGCGAGGTACCTCGCATTCGAAGTTTGGAGTGTGTAAAGTAAACGTGATCAGTCGACTCGTTTGGGAGATCTTGCGCCTACGGCGATTGATTTTGGCATCGTCTTCGGAGAAGACGATCCACCTCGCTCTGCGTGATGAAATCAGAAGGTGGAACGCAACGCGTGCCCACTTCCTGCCACTTCCCATTTAAGTGTTACACTGCACTAGTTCGGTTTATTGGCCGAAGACGAACCTGGCTATTGCCTGCAAAACGAGAAGACTTACGATCAGTCCCGCGCAAACAATCGCGAAAATCAAACCGAGAACAACGCCGACGAACACCCAATCGCTTTTGCGCGGCCGACTCGGGAGCTCGATGTGACGTTGGAGCAGATAGTAGTTGCGTTTGTTCGCTCTGAACCAGAACGCAAAAGCAGAACCGAGGACCGGCACGATACCGACCAGTTCGTTGATTAAAATATTGAGCGCCATGCGGGCGAGAAGGATTTTCGGCAATCCGCGAGTAACCGCGTAGATCAATACCGAAGTTGAAACAAACGCGGCGCTGACGTCGCCGATTCCCGGCACGAAATCGATGAGCGGATTAAGGCCGAAACGAAATTTCGTTCCCGGAACTCGGACCAAACCATCCATGATGATGGCGAGCCATTTGAAGAGCGGCTCGAGTCCCGAAAGCCTTCGGGATCGTCGATTCTCCGGTGGGAGAACTTCCCACTCGAGAACTTTCGATTGTCGATCTTTGATTTTTGGTTGCATGTCGCTCAGCCGATCGTCGCCTCGAAGGTGGATCGAGCAGTCCCCTTGCTCGATGTTAAGCTCAGGCGGCGAAGCCGCAATTATTTAGCATCGCCCCCGCCACGGCGGGCAAGCTGCGGAGCTCCGAAAGCTTTCGCGAGCAGGCTGGCCGATCCACCCGAAAATGTCGATCTGTCATCCTGAGCGGAGTGAAGGATCCCCCTTCGAGATGTATCGCTCTCTGCGAGGAGTTTGCCCGGAAAGCGTTCGGGGGATTGTTTGCCAACGCGTTGAGGACAACGCGTTCCACCTTGGGGCTAGTCCTATGTCAATGGTTACAGTGCACTAGGAAGGCTGGCGGTCTTCACCCGCTGGTTGTAGAGCGCGTGGACGGTTTCGCGCGCCTCGACGTATTTTTCGCGGAACGCATCGAGACTCTCATAGCCAAGACGAACCGCGAGCTTCCGTTGTTCGCCCGCATCGCTCGGAAGCGTTGAAGCAGTTTTGTTTTCCCAGCGACGGAGCGCCGATTCGCACCGCCGCAGGAATTCGTAACCGCGCTTCGCGTCCGCGGCCTGAGCAGCCGGCAGGACACCGCGTTCGCGCAATTGCTCCAGCGCATCATTCCAGTTCGAATTCCAGATTTCCGCTTTCATTTGCAGTGCGTGCACTAGAAATTCGGCTTCGATTATTCCGCCGGCGCCGGTTTTGAAGTCGAGGAAATCGTGCCCAGAGCCGCGCTCGCGCCGAATTCTTTCGAGCATATTGTCGATCTGCATGAAGAGATCGGCGCGTTGACCGGCCGCACGCCAGACGCGCTGCGCGATCTCAAGAAATTGGTTTTGATAGGCGCCGGCAATGGCGCGCGCGCGAGTCAGCGCATGTATTTCCCACAACTGAGCGCGTTGCTCGTAGTAAAGGCGATAAGAATCGAGCGAACAAACAAGCGGACCTTTTT
The DNA here is from genome assembly GCA_049300145.1 of Chthoniobacterales bacterium. Lineage (GTDB taxonomy): Bacteria > Verrucomicrobiota > Verrucomicrobiia > Chthoniobacterales > UBA10450 > AV133. The sequence goes on from JBAQJG010000086.1 coordinate 4,988, forward strand.
CCCCGTCTGGCCGCAGCCGCGCATCGAGTGCCGGTAAATTTCCTTCGGCACTGGGCTGTGCCATGGCGACAACAAGATTTTGCGCGGCGCGCGTATCCTCCCCAACGAACAAAACATCGAGGTCTGCGCCGTAACTGATCTCGCGCCCGCCGAACTTGCCGAGCGCGATGATGGTTAAATTTTCGCCCCGGAGAAGATTGTTCACGAACAAGAGACAGGCTTCGGCAAGGGTGGAAAGCTCACCGAAGATTGCGGCTTGATCCGCCAGCCCCAGGACATCGCGCAGAATGACGCGCAATAATTGCCTCTGCCGGTATGCGCGCACCGGATCGAGATCGCTCGGACTTGCGCCTAACGAGTCGAGGCGCCGCAGGTGTTCAGCCATCGATCGCCCTTCGTAAAATGTCGGATCTCGCGTGATCTCTTCGAGCAACTGTGGCCGCCGGATGAGCAGGTCAGCAGCAAAGCGGCTGGCATCAAACGTTTTGACGAGCAATTCGAGCAGTTTTGGATTTGTCACCAGCAGCTCGAAGAGCAAACTGCGCAAGCCATAGGCTTGAACGAACCGGACGAATTGATTGAGAGTTGCGTCCGGGTCCGCGGCTTTCGCGAGCCAGTCGAGCAAGAGCGGACGCAGCTTGCGAAAGATTTGGCGTGTGCGCGGCGCGATATGGAAGCTGACGGAGGCTTGCGCCAAATCGGCCAGTGCCTTGGTGGCGCGTCTTTGATCGCTGAAAAATGCCAGATCAGTCGGCTTTGCTTCCGCGGATTTCTCCGAAATGACGCGCCGAAAAATTGAACGGACGTTTCGCATCTGTTTTTGCAGCGCGGAGGTAAATTCTCGGCTCGATGAAAAACCGAGACTAAGCGCGAGTCGTCGCACCACTGCCGGTTCTTGCGGCACGGTGTGTGTCTGCTGCTCGGCGTCGATCTGCAAACGATGCTCGACGCGCCGAAGAAACCGATACGCTTCGTCCAATTTTACGACTTCATCGGGCGGAAGAAGGTCCAATTGATGAAGAGCTCGCAACGCTTTCAACATGCTCGGTTCTTGCAAGAAGGCGTGGTGCGCCCCGTGAATGAGCTGAAGCGCCTGCACGATAAATTCGATCTCGCGAATGCCGCCGGCGCCCAGCTTGACGTTGCGGCCGAGATTCTCCTGTCCCACGATATCGCGCTCGATGCGTCGTTTGATGCTGGCGATCTCGTCGAGCAGATCGGGCGTCGGACTGCTCGGATAAATGAACGGCTGATGTTGCCGCAGGAATTCGTAGGCAAGCTCGCGGTTGCCGCAGATTCCGCGGGTCTTGATCAATGCCAGCCGCTCCCAAGTTTCGCCAAAGCCGCCGTAGTAATGCTCCATACTTTCCAGCGAGCGAGCCAGCGGGCCGGCCGAGCCCTCGGGCCGGAGGCGAAGATCGATGCGAAAAAGCGGGCCTTCGGGATCACGCGTCGAAAACGTTTCGAGAATTTTTTTCCCAAGCCGGTTAAAGAACTCGTGATAGGAAAAGCGCGGCGAGACCTGGCCCTCATTACTGTAAAGAAAGATAAGATCGACATCGGAGCTGTGGTTAAGCTCGCCGCCGCCAAGCTTCCCCAGCGCGAGTATGGCGAACTCGGCGTCCGGGGAACCGTAGCGCTGACGCAATTCAGAGTTCCAGTGTTCGAGAACTGCGCCCAGACAGATTTCCGCCAGCTGAGATAACTCGGCAGTGGTTTCTTCGAATGGCGCGACGTCGGCGAGCTCTCGGAGCGCAATCCGCGCTATCTCGCGACCTTTCCAAAAACGCAGCGCCCGAAAATTTTCGACTGCGATGGAATCGCCGGTTAGGGCCCGCAGGTCATTGGCCATTTGCTCGTAGCCGCGAGCGGACAAGCACACATCTGGCTGGCCGAGCCACAAGACAATTTCGGGATGCCGCACCAATCTCGTCGCGCAGATGCTCGACATCGCGAGGAGATGTAGAAGCGCCGCCTCGCCCAGAGGAAATTTTTCAATTACATTGGTAAGCTCGGGCGCAGCCCCGCCGTCGCGGGACCAGGTTTCGCTAAGTTGCAGCAGCGTGTTTTCTACCTGGGACGGGTTTAATGAAGCAGCAGCCTTTTCTCGAATCCAACTAGGCCCGCGATCCATCACGCGGAAGATCGCGCGAAATTAACCAAAAAACCAATTGTCGATCTTCGTCCTAACGAGACAGAGGAGCCACCGCTACCGACGCCGAGCTCGTCACGCCGTTCATCAAAATTACTTCAACCGCAGTAAGAGGTACTGCACGGGTCCATCTCGAATTGCGATTCTCTGTGGCTCAACGCCGATGACTGCCCATTGCTGATGCCCGCTCGTTACTGACTCACCAACAAACGCCGGGAGGGACTTCGTATTCATTATCAGATCCCTGTCTTTTATCCGCCAAGTGCCGGCAAAGAACTGGGTTCGCACACCGTCGAGCTGCGCAAAATCGCCGCAACTGTGATTTTGGCCAAATGACATTTCGTAATCGCGTGTGTGGTAGTGAATCCGCCATGTACCGATGAAATCGGCGTCAAGTGGGGCGCGCTTCATGGAGGCCACCACGGTGTCACCCGATATGCGCTTGAAGTTGCGGATCGCCTTGCCGTCAGGTTCCTTCGCCACCATGGTATCAGCTCCAACTCTCAGGAGTTCGAGACCAGTCTGTCTGTCTTCGGCCTCCCAACTATCAACTGCAACGTGGCTCGTAAAATGGACGACGAGTTGCCGGCCTTTCAAATGCCACTCGCCCGCCGCGATGAGGCAACCTGGAGTGGTGAGCTCATTCTTTATGTCTACCCACGACGTAAATGTATGGTCTCTGTGACAGGCCATCTCTTCAACTTCAGCATCATCTTCTGTTCTCCATGTTCCCAAGAGGCTGCCTTCAGAGAACCGCGTACAGCCCGAAAGTATAAGCGTGCTTACTGGTCCAAGGATGCGAGCTGCGAAAAGCATGCAACAAGAGGAAGCTCAGCTACGCAACATCGACACCTGTTTCATAATATCAAAGTGATTCATCGCGAGGACCCTCCGTTGGCTGGAGTCGTATAGATGACATGTAAAGAGTGCGGGCAAGTGGTTAAGCTCACCCGCACTTATGTATCAGCTTAATAATACAACTGAGTTGTCCTCACTCGAGGAAACCCGCTGCCAGTTTAATGGTGGCACTGGTGTGATCAAGCTTGGAATTGATGTGCACCAGGATTTTTACGTGGTGGTCGAGCAAGTGGGCGGAAGCAATCCCCAGCCTCCGCAGCGCTTCAAAAAAGAAGCCTTTGTGCTCTGGGCAGCCAAACTAAAGAAGCAAGGAAACCAAGTGCACGCGGTCTATGAAGCGTGCGGGTTTGGTTTTGGACTGCAGCGCCAACTGAGTGCACTGGGGATCGACTCTCACGTGGTTTGTCCACAAAAGTTGGATGAGCAAAACCGCAGGGTAAAGACCGACGGGCTGGATGCCAAGGCGCTCTGCTTAAAGTTGGACCGTTTCGTGCAAGGCAACCGCGCTGCGCTGGCGCGGGTGCGAGTGCCTACTGAAAAAGAAGAGCAGTCTGCGCGCCATCCACCGGCAGCGCGAGCAGTTGGTCAAAACGCGTAAACGCTTGGAAGCCCAGGGGCGCAGTTTGATGGTTAATCATGGGATCGAACCGACCCAGCAATGGTGGAAAGGTCGCGCTTTTGCCAAGCTG
>JBAQJG010000087.1:0-7759 GCA_049300145.1 Chthoniobacterales bacterium
GGGGAAGGTGCTTGAAGCCCATAGGCCCTCCTCCAAACAAGGCGGATCCACCCAGCATCAGAGGTTGTACCATGAAAATTGGCTGCCTAGAAACGCTTTACGTAACTCCTTGAAATCACTCCGAGCACAAGTGAGCTGAAACCGGATTTGTTCCTTTCCCCGATTTAGAAAATAGGATCGAACGGTTGTAATTTTGACCGTAGAAAGTGTAGGTGAACGTCACGAGCAATGTTTCCTTGTGCTCGATCATGAGCGGGTTCTTTTCCTGTGAAACGAGTTGGATGTTCGTGCTGCCCCTAGGCACCGACGCGAGCGCCTCATCGACAAGCCTCTTCACTGTCTCATCGTCGAAGCTGGCCGGTTGAGAAAGCGGTAATTTGACTTTGAAAATAATTGCTTCGGCTTGCGATGTATTCGGAGGATGCAAGATCAGCTGATTGGCGCTCCCGGAATAATCCCAGCCACGCGGGGGCGAGTAGGTGATCTCTTCGGCGCCGCCATCGGAGAAGGCCAGGTGCTTTAATTTTACACCGTCCACCTCGTACTGCAAAATTCTGGGCGTGAGCTGCAAATCGGCGCGTGCAGTGGCAACCAAGACCAAGCTGGTTAGCGCTGGAATTAAAGAACGGACCATCTGCTTTTGACGTAACTGTAAATCATGAGCGTCCCAGGCGGCGTCGTAGTCCTGAAATTGGTATCAAAATACCACTGTCGCCTGGGCGGATTATAAACAGACCCGGTTCCCGGCCATTCGTGGGCCGACTGCTGGCTGTTGTACAGCTCCACCATTGAGCCGTAATAGGTGAGGGCGGAGCTCGACCAATCTTCCAGGAACCGCGGGAAGTTCTCCGCGCCTCCGCTGTAGGCGCCATCGCCGTAGGTGTTGGTCGGAACAATGCCCGACACAATTGCCGCATTTACCGTGGTGCTGCTGGCAATGCGCGAGCTCAATCCGTGGGATGAATTTGCATCGTTCCAGGAATTGGAAAGAATGTTTACTGCATCGGCAAGAATCGACGTGGGGGCGCGGGTGTAGCCGGATACCTGCGGGTTCGTCGGGTCGCTGGGGTTGCCATCGGATGGAGGCGTGCCGCCGGTATTAAAGTCCCCCTGAATGTAAACAGGGTTGTTGCTGGCAAGCGTAAAGCCGCTTCTGGGAACTTTGGTTCCATTTTTGATCCGAATCCCACGTCTATTAGATGAGCTGTTACTGCTGTCGTATATGTAAACGATGGCGTTGAAGTTGGGCGACTTGAAGCTCGGATTCCCAGTTGGTACCGAGGTTACGATCTGGCTGATATCCAGACTAGCGATACGCAGCGTAGCTCCTTCACGATTATCTTGAATCGACTGATTTGTACTAATCGCGCCGCTGAACATTAGGTAGAGCGAGCTCGAAGGGCTCAGAGGTGTGATAGTACCGTCTGAGTTGGGCGTCCCGATAGTCACGAGATCATGCCCTGGTGTGCCATCGAACCCCCGTGTCGTAGGGCTTGGATTGTCACTTACCTGGATAACAACACCGGCCTGGTCCCAATACCGTTGGCCAACCAGCGGATCAGGGTAGCCTGCAACCGGTGGCTGTATCAGCTCGCGATAGCTGTCGTTATTCGGATTGTGGTCATTTGTGTTGAAAATCGAAGTGGAATCCAGTCCGAATGGCTGCATAGCTTGATCGCGCGTAGGCGGAAGATTATGAGGATATGTAGGTGGGCCAAATTCCGAATCGGTGTTCTGATTGTGATACATATCTCCAGGCACAAAGTTAATGAACCAATCCGACGCGTAGGTGACTTTCTCTGCGAAATTAAGTGTGGTATGCGCGGTATAGAGTTTGGAATTCGTGTGCACCCAGCCTGTCACGTTGAACGGCGGCCCTGGATGAATTTCCAGAGCGTCAATATAGAAGATCGCAAAGTCCCACGGCGACATCTGCTGCTTTTGAAACAGGCGTCGGACCTTAGCAACGGTATTCCCGTTTAGTGCCGGCAGTGTGATATCGGCCGAGGCGATATAGTTGTAAGTTGCTGCGGTTATATCGCCATTTGAGTCAAGCACGGAGCCAACCGTGGGGATCGGCGTCCCTGTAGGATCCGCCATAGGATTCCATTCGGCATCTGCCGCCACTACTTTGAAATTGGAAACAGTAGGAGGATTGGAAAGGTGGCCTCCGTAATAATCCACTGCGCTGGAGCCAAAGTTTGCGATATTGGGAAACAACGAGGACGTCGGCAGCGGAATCGAGGTAAATGAGTTAGTCGGCAAGGCGTGGTTGACGTTTAACGGCTGGCGACAGATCGATCTCCAATTGCCAAACAGAATGTCCAGGCAACTGTCACCGGTCGCAATTGCGCCCTCTAGTGTATTGCTGCGCTGCACGTGGCGGGTGATGCCCATGGTGTAGTCAGCCGCTATTGCCGCAATGACCATTAGTGTGGCCGTAATAGATATTACAACGATGAGCGAACTGCCTGATTTCCGTTGACGAAAGGTCGTTTTCATAGGTAGTGAGTGAGCTGTGCTTTGATGGGACTTGTCCGTTGTTGTTAACGTGTATTAGAGGGTACTGCTGGCGAGCGATAACATGATAAATATGGAAATTATAGAGTATTGGAGCAGTAAACATGCCGAAACCCGCCATGCCACGGGACTCAGGAGAGACGGCTAAATTGCGCGCTAGGAGCTCTTTGCAAGCCCATAGAGTTACTCACACGCTGTGAAAGCGTGCACCAGGGGCCGGGATCTCACCATTTGCCCCGGATACATCCCTCAGCTGGCCCATGGTCTTCGCAGCAAGTTCGAGCGTTCGCTGAACGTCAGAATCCGAATTAAACCGGCCAAATGAAAAGCGCAGGCTCCTCCGCGCACGGTCCGGATTCAAGTACATCGCGCGACGGACGTGCGAAGCCTCCGCCGAACCGGTCCGGCACGCCGAGCCGGCCGAGCAACAGACCCCGTATCGATCAAGCAGCAGCAAAGCTGCATTTGAATCGATTCCGTCAAACGAAAGACTCGATGTGTTCGGGAGCCGCGTAGTGCGATCGCCGTTAACGGATGAGCCACTTACGGCTTCCAGAATTCCGTTCTCGAAACGGTCGCGCATGGCCCGCACGCGAGTCTGTTCCTCCTCGATTGATTCGGCGGCGCGCTCGGAAGCTTTTCCCAATCCGACGATCGAAGCGACATTTTCCGTTCCGGCACGTCTCCCGTTCTCCTGACCGCCGCCGATGATCGACGGTTGAAAACGAGAATTCCGCTTAACATAGAGCGCGCCGACGCCTTTCGGCCCATGAAATTTGTGCGCGGAGAGCGAGAGAAAATTGATCGCCGATTCGCCGAGCGTGATCGGAATTTTTCCGGCCGCCTGCACCGCATCGGTGTGGAAGAATACCCCTTTCTCGCGACAAAGTTCCGCGATTCTCTCGGCCGGAAACAAAACCCCGGTCTCATTATTGGCCCACATCACCGAGACGATTGCCGTGTCTGGCCGGATTGCTTGCTCGAGCTCGCCGAGATCGACATGGCCGTCTCGATCGACACGAAGAAATGTCACTTCGCATCCGCGCTTGGTGAGCGCTTGGCAATGCCGCAGGACGGCGCTGTGCTCTACCGCAGTCGTGACGATGTGTTTGCGGGAAGCGTCGATTTGGAGCGCGGAATTGATGGCCGCGTTATTTGATTCAGTTCCGCAACTCGTGAAAACGATCTCACTCGCCTGGCACCCAAGCAGAAACGCAACGCGTTCGCGCGCCCGATCGATTGCCTTCCGCACTTGCCCGGCAAATTGGTAACCGCTCGAAGGATTGCCGTAAAACTCGGTCAGGAAAGGCAACATCTCCTCCACCACCGCGGGATCGAGCTGTGTGGTAGCGTTGTTATCCAGGTAAATGATCTTGCCGTCTGCGATCATCTTTTGAATCTAAAATCCGAGTTGCATCCCGCCAAATTACTCTTCCACACGCGGCTGGCTCCCGGCGTGCTTCGGCTCGTGGCGCGTGTAGCGGAAATAGAGATTGCGCAGATAAATGGGCAGCGGCAACAGATTTTGCAGGACGCCGACCGAATCCCGTTTGTAAATGAAATAGCTCAGCACCAAAAGGCTGCCGAGCGCGCTGCATTCCCAAAAGCCAAACGGGATTACACTTTTCTTCGCTCGCTCGGAGGCGATCCATTGAATGAGAAAGCGCGCACCGAAAATTCCCGCGCCGAGCCAACCGACGATTTTCCAGGGATAAATCGTCAGCCCGGAAAAGTGCGTGGCGCTGATAAAATCAAAGCTGTTCATAACGGCGGAACGTTGAGACAGATCACGCGAGCTGAACAGCTTTTTGTTCTGACGCACAAGTTTCTGCCTTGCAAATCGGTGGGTTCGGGCAAGCTGGAAGCTTGCCGGACTTCCGTCTAAATTGCGGACATGACTTCGATCTGGGACCGGGCCAATCCGCAATTGCGCGATCTCGTTGTTTATGAACCCGGAAAACCAATCCAGGAAACGGCGCGCGAGCTCCAGGTCGATCCAAGCGCAATCATCAAGCTCGCTTCGAACGAGAACCCGCTTGGTCCGTCGCCGAAAGCAATTCAAGTGATGCGCGCCGCATTGGAAAACGCCCAGCTTTATCCAGACGGCGGCGGTTTTTATTTGCGCAGCGCACTCGGTGCCAGGCTCGGTTTCGCGCGCGAGAACATCATTCTCGGGAACGGCTCGAACGAAGTGATCGAGTTTCTCGGTCACGCGTTTCTTAATCCCGGCGATGACGTGATCGTCTCCGAGCACGCCTTCATCGCCTACAAATTGATCGCCACCCTCTTCGGGGCGCGCACGATTGAAACGCCCAGCCCGAATTATGAGCACGATCTCGAGGCGATGCTCAGCGCGATCACGCCGAAGACGAGAATGATTTTCATCGCCAATCCAAACAATCCGACCGGCACGTTGATCTCGCAGATAAAGCTCGACAAGTTCATCTCGCGCCTGCCGGAAAACATCGTCACCGTGTTCGACGAAGCTTATCTCGAGTTCCTCGATCATCCGCCCGACACACTTCAGTACATTCGCGGCGGCCGGGACGTCGTGGTCCTACGCACCTTTTCGAAAATTCACGGCCTCGCCAGTTTGCGCGTCGGCTACGGCATTGCCCGGCGCGAATTGATCGAGGTACTCCAAAAAGCGCGGCAGCCATTCAACGCCAACGGAATCGCGCAAGTCGGCGCGCTCGCCGCGCTCGAAGATGAAGCGCACCAGGCCAAAACAAAAGGGGTTGTCGATACGGGCCGCGGCTATTTCCAGGAGCAATTTCGTGAAATGAAACACAAGTTCGTGCCGGGCGCGGCAAATTTCGTCATGGTGAATGTCGGCGACGGAGGAGCTGTCTTTAAGAAACTGCTCGCGCAAAAAATTATCGTGCGCCCGCTTAAGGGCTACAACTTGCCGGAATGGGTCCGTATTACCGTCGGAACAATGGAGCAAAATGAAAAATGCATCGCAGCATTGAAGAAAGTTTTATTGTAAGACCGACCTGCGCCGAAGATCGACCATTGATGGCGGGCGATACGATCGCTGCGATCTCAACGCCCGCAGGCGAAGGGGCAATTGCGCTGGTTCGGATCTCCGGGGCTGAGTCGATCGCCGTCGCAGACAAAATTTTTCGCGCAAAAGCGAAGCCGTCGGAATTTGCGTCGCATGTCCAGCATTTCGGCGACGTTGTCGATGAAACGGAGCGGTTGATCGATCAAGTGATGATGTCGATCCATCGCGCGCCGGCCAGTTACACCGGGGAAGACTTGGTCGAGATCAGTTGCCACGGCGGAATGTTGGTAAGCGCGCGCGTGCTTGAAGCCTGTCTGCGCGCGGGCGCCCGCGCCGCGCGTCCGGGCGAGTTTACCGAACGCGCATTTCTCAACGGCAAAATGGATCTCACCCAAGCCGAAGCCGTTATCGATTTGATTCGCGCCAAAACCGATCTCGCGCTTCGCTCCGCGACCGAACAACTCGAAGGCAGACTCGGCGAAAAAATCAGGAAACTCCGCGACGAATTGATTTCTCTAATCGCGCACATTGAAGCGTCGATCGATTTTCCGGAAGAAGGAATCGCCCCTCATGAAGATGAAAGATTAAGCGCGCGACTCGATTCAATTCGCAATGAAATGTCGATCTTGCTTGCAACTGCCGACCAAGGCTGGATTCTGCGCGAAGGCGTTCGCGTCGTGATCTACGGCGCGACCAATGCCGGCAAATCGAGTTTGCTCAATCGGCTGCTCGGTTATGAGCGCGTGATCGTGAGCGAAACTCATGGAACAACTCGCGACACCATCGAAGAGATGATCAATCTTCGCGGCGTGCCGGTCCGTTTGCTCGACACGGCCGGGCTGCGCACGTCGACCAGCAAACTTGAGCGTGAAGGAATCGCGCGCACGGAAAAGTCGCTCGAAACGGCTGACCTCTGTTTGCACATTGTTGATCGGAACGCGCCCAAGCCCTTTCATTTCGGGAAACAAACCGCGAACGGGAATGAAATTGTCTTGCTGAACAAGAGCGATTTGTCCGAGCACAGCGACTGGAGAAATTTCGCCGCGCTGCACATTTCCTGCCAGACGGGAGAAGGTTTGGCGGACCTGGAAAAGGAAATTCTGGCTCGGATTACAACGCAGAACCTGCGGCCGGAAAGCGCGGTGACGATTAACCTGCGCCATCGCGATTGCCTGCGGCGCGCGCTGGAAGCATGCGATCGGGCACATAAGGCGATCAACGACGGACTCGCGCCAGAATACTCTTCTGTCGATCTGAATGAAGCGTTGCGTGCAGTGGGTGAAGTGATTGGCGCGGTTGGCGTCGAACAGATTCTCGATTCTGTCTTTGGCCAGTTTTGCATCGGCAAATGAACGCGCAACGGGAAAACAGGCGTCCCGGCTGTCATGGCAGACGGGCCTCTGGCCTGTCGGCTGCCCAGGATTTTTCATCGACAGGCTGGAAGCCTGTCTGCCAGGACAGCCGAGACGCCTGTCTTCCGAAATGGTGAATGCCTACACGCGATTCGTTAGGCCGCTTCTTTTTTCAATCGATGCGGAAACAGCGCATCATTTGACGATCGCATTGTTGCGTCTCGCTTCCCATGTCGACCTGGTCCTGCGCGCATTGACGTCTTTTGAACCCCCGCCGAAACCAAAAGCAGTTTTCGGCCTGACTTTTCGAAATCCGGTCGGGCTAGCTGCCGGTTTCGATAAGAACGGCGTTGCCTTGCCCGCGTTGGCCGCGCTCGGTTTTGGTTTCATTGAGGTCGGCACCGTGACTGCTAAACCGCAGCCCGGAAATCCGAAGCCGCGCATTTTTCGGTTCCCGGAACAAGCGGCGTTGATCAATCGCCTCGGATTCAACAACCAAGGGGCGGATGCGATCGCGCGGCGCCTGCGCAAATTGCACACGAGCGGACGCTGGCCGGCGGTCCCGATCGGCATCAACATCGGTAAATCGAGCACGACGCCGCTGGAAGAGGCGACCGACGATTACCTCTACTCCTTCCGTCTGCTTCGTGAGTTTGCCGATTACGTCGTGCTGAATGTCAGCTCGCCGAACACGCCGGGCTTGCGCGAGTTGCAGGAACCGGCTGCGCTTTCCCGGTTACTGCGCGCCATCGCCGACACGAATCAAATTACGCGTAAACCGATACTCGTGAAAATTGCGCCCGACCTTTCACCGAGCGAGTTAGATGAGATCATCGCGACCTGCGAAGAGAATCAAGTCGCGGGAATCATTGTCGCGAAC
>JBAQJG010000088.1:0-2207 GCA_049300145.1 Chthoniobacterales bacterium
CTGCGTTGCAACAAGCGATGCGCTCGCGCCAGCGGGTGGATCAAAGCTGGCGACTGCGTCAGTACTTAATGCTGCCGTTAATCGGGCCACGTCAAGATTAGCGACCATCAGGTCGCTCTGCAGATGATTCTGTTCAGCCTCATTTATGGTGGGATCCAGCTCAATCAAAACATCTCCGGCCTTGACGCTCTGTCCGTCCCGCACCCTGATGGCACGAACAACGCCGGTTTCAAAAGGCTGAACGACTTTTGTCCTCCCGCTGGGGATGATCTTACCTGCGGCCGAAGCAACAATGTCAATCTTACCAAACGAAGCCCAAACAAGTGCTGCGCAAAAGAGCGCAATGATGGTCCCGCCGACCGCGCCGGCCAGGGGTGGCGGAGGCGATTCAATGATTTCCAGAGCTGCCGGCAAAAAGGCGCGTTCGTTTTTCCCGCGCGAGGTTGGTACTCGAAAAAATGGCCATGCAGCGTCAGCGAACTTCATGAATGCCTGCCTGTAAACGATGCAGTGACGCATAGCGTCCGCCGGAATTAATAAGCTCATCATGCGTGCCGTCTTCGACCAGACGGCCGCGGTCGATTGTAATGATGCGGTCTGATCGCCGCACCGTGGAAAGCCGGTGCGCAATTATGAAAACCGTGCGCCCACGTGCAATTACGGGCATGTTCTGTTGGATAATCCTCTCGCTCTCATAATCAAGCGAACTCGTCGCTTCATCGAAAACTAGAATGCGCGGACTCATCACAAGCGCACGTGCGATTGCGAGGCGCTGCCGCTGACCACCTGAAAGGCTGCTACCACGTTCGCCCAATATCGTGTCGTAGCCATTTGGAAGCTCGAGGACGAATTCATGGGCGCCGGCCATTTGGGCCGCCGCGATAACTCGCTCGATTGGCATCGACCGGTCCGCTAGTGCGATATTGTCACGCACAGAACAGTTAAAGAGAACGTTCTCCTGCAGCACGACGCCGATCTGGCGTCGCAACCAGGAGGGATCGACCACGCTGAGATCGATGCCGTCAACAAGAACTCGTCCGCTTTCCGGCACGTAAAGCCGTTGGATCAGCTTAGCGAGAGTGCTCTTGCCGGATCCCGAGGGGCCCACAATGCCGACCACCTGCCCGGAGGGCACCACCAAGCTGATGTCATGAAGCACTTCCGGGCCATCAATCCGATACCGGAAAGTCGCATGTTCGAACGTGACTTCACCGCGCACGGCCGGCAATGCCGTCTGGCCGGGATTATAAGTCGGTTCCGGTGTTGTGTTGAGAATGTCACCCAACCTCGCCACCGAAAGCCTTGCCTGATGAAAATCCCCCCCCATTTGCGCCAGCCTCAGGACAGGCGCGCTTACTCGACCGGCCATGATGTTGAATGCAACCAATTCGCCAATTGACAAGCTGCCCTCAATTACCAGCTTTGCGCCAAAATAGAGTACGGCGGCTGTCACGAGCTTATTGACGAATTGTACCAGTTGGCTCGCCGTATTACCGAGACTGAGTACGCGAAAACTTGCACTGACATATCCGGCAAGTTGCTCTTCCCATCTCCGCTGCATCTGAGGCTCAACAGCCATGGATTTTAATGTCTCCACGCCGTTGACGCTTTCTACCAGGAACGCCTGATTTTCAGCGCCGCGCTCGAATTTCTCGTCCAGACGACGCCGAAATAAAGGCGTCGCTACAGCTGAAATCACAATGTAGAAGGGAAAGGAGCCTACGACAACGAAGGTCAGGAAGGATGAATAGACGAACATTATTGCGAGGAAGACAAAGGTAAAAAACAGATCGATCACGAGCGTCAGCGCTGAGCTCGTGAGAAAATTGCGGATGTTTTCAAGTTCGCGAACGCGGGCCACGGAGTCGCCGACCCGGCGCGCCTGAAAATAGGCGATCGGCAATGCCAGCAGGTGGCGGAAAAGCCGGGCGCCCAATTCGACATCAATGCGGTTGGTAGTGTGAGCAAAAATGTATGTTCGCAATATCCCGAGGATCGTCTCGAACGCTGAGATGGCAACGAGGCCGATGACGAGGACGTCAAGAGTCCCAAGGCTGCGGTGAACGAGTACCTTGTCAATCACGACTTGAAAGAACAGTGGCGAGACGAGCGCAAAAAGTTGAAGAAAAAAAGATGCGACAAGCACCTGGGTAAATATGTGGCGATATTTATGGAGCGCACTCACAAACCAGGTTATGTCGAACCTA
>JBAQJG010000089.1:0-6294 GCA_049300145.1 Chthoniobacterales bacterium
GTACTCAATGGCGACGCGGTCGGCGAACTGCCGCTGATTGGCGCTGCTCCCGGTGGCGATTCTTCCTGGGCTTGGAGATAGTTCGCCGTGGTAAGTGCGACGCAGATAAGAAAAGATCGACCAATCATAGCGTTAAGAATACTGATCATGACGATTTACGCGTCGCAGGCAAGCGCATCGCTCGCCTTCATTCAAACTGGCAGGGTCGCCGCGGCTACCGTCTGATCTGCAAATTCGCTTGCTCTGTTGCCTGCGGAGACTGGCTGATGTCCATTTCCGTATGCAACAAGGAGTTTTGGCGGGGAAAATCGGCGTCGTTTTCGGTGTTGCAAACAAACGCAGCATCGCCTGGGCGATCGCGCAAGCGTGGGCGACGGCCGGCGCACGCCTCATTTTCAATTACCAAGGCGAGCGCCTAAAGGAAAATGTCGAGGAACTGATCGGCGAATTTGGCGAGAAGACGCCGCTTTTTCCGTGCGATGTTTCGAGCGACGGGGAGATCAAGAGCTTTTTCGAGAAAGTCCGGAGCGAAACCGATCAGGTTGATCTGATGCTGCACTCGCTTGCCTTCGCGCCGAAGGAAGCATTGGAAGGCGATTTCCTGAGCACGACGCGCGAAGCTTTTCGCACTGCGCACGATATCAGCGCGTATTCCCTTGTCGCGCTGGCGCGCGAAGCTGCTCCGATGATGACCAACGGCGGGAGCATTGTCGCGATGACCTATTACGGTTCCAAAAAAGTCGTGCCGCATTACAACGTGATGGGCGTGGCGAAAGCGAGCCTGGAAGCGAGCACGCGTTATCTTGCTTACGATCTCGGTCCGAAGAAAATTCGCGTCAACTGCATTTCCGCCGGGCCCGTGAACACACTGGCCGCCCGTGGCATCAGCGGTTTTATGTCGATGTTGAAACATTATCAGGAACGCGCGCCGCTCAAGCGAAGCTGCGATCCGGCGGAACTGGGCGAGACTGGCGTCTTTCTTGCAAGCGATGGCGCGGCCGCAATCACCGGTCAAGTTATCTACGCCGATGGCGGCTATCAGATTATGGGACTGTGAGCGCGAAGTCCTTTCCCCAGGAGCGGCGGTCTCTAGTCCGCCGACGTTTTAAAATGGGCGGCCTGGAGAGCGCCCTTCTTTGAGGATGTTACTCGCGAACGAGCTGCGTCAGTTGTTAGGCAAAGAATCGGTTGCCGATGATGCCGAAACTCTCGCCGCGCACAGTGGGGACAAATGGTTCGCGGCGGAGGAACCGGAAATCGTCGTCTTCGCAAGATCGACAACCGACGTGAGCAACCTAATGAAGTTTGCGTCGCAAGAAAAAATTCCGGTCACGGCACGCGGCGCCGGCTTTGGTTACGTCGGCGGATGTGTTCCCGTGCGAAAAGGCATCGCGCTTTCACTGATGCGCATGAATCGCATCAAGGAAATCAGTTTTGTGGACGCGATTGCGATTGTCGAACCGGGTGTGATCACGGCCGATCTGAAAGCAGCGGCCCGGGCGCAGAAGTTATTTTATCCGCCCGATCCCGCGAGCATGAAAGATTGCAGCATTGGCGGAAACATTGCCACGAACGCGGGTGGTCCGCGCTGCCTGAAGTACGGCGTCACGCGCAATTATGTGATCGGTCTCGAAGTAGTGCTCGCGAACGGCGATGTGCTGCGGACCGGCGGGCGCGTGCACAAAAATAAAACCGGGTTCGATTTGATCGGTCTGTTTGTCGGTTCGGAAGGGATGCTCGGCGTCGTCACGGAAATTACGCTGCGCTTGCTGCCGCTGCCGCCGGCCCGCGCCACCTTGTCGGCCGCATTTGCAACGACTGCACAAGCCGCGGAGGCGGTGCAGGAGATTTTTGCCGCGGGATTTTTGCCTTCTTCACTTGAAATGGCAGACCAGTTTACCCTCGATGCGGCGCGGCGCGACTTGGGCGAGATGATTGTGCCATCCGGCAGCGCACACCTGCTGGTGGACGTTGACGGTCAGGACGAGAGCGTGCGCAGCGAAGCGGCGGCAATCTATCAATTGCTAGCAAAGAAAAAACCAAACGCGCTCGAGATGGCGACTGGCGAAGCCGACTGCGAGAGACTGTGGGCCTTGCGCCGTGGGTTTAGCAATTCATTACGCGCAACTGGCCTAACGAAATTGAATCAGGATGTGGTTGTGCCGCGCAGTCACCTTGTCGATCTAATGGACTTCGCCGGCAAACTTCAGGCAAAACATGGATTTCCGATCGCCTGTTTCGGTCACGCCGGCGATGGAAACATTCACGTCAATATCATGGCTGATCGTTTCAATCGTGACGCGGCCGTGCGCGAAAAAGTGGAGCGCGCTCTCGACGAACTTTTTGCGCAAGTTCTGGCATGGGGCGGGGTGATCACGGGCGAACACGGAATCGGTCTGGCGAAGAAACGTTGGTGGCCCGAAGCGACGAGCGAGGTGTCGCGTGAGTTGCATCGCAAACTCAAACAGATTGTCGATCCGCACGGAATTTTAAATCCGGGGAAATTTATTGAGCCCGAGAGCTTTCGGGGTTGACTGAGCCGGATTTGCGTCGAGATTCCACCATCTGAAAACTCGCCGCGATTTACGCGCATCCGCGTCGTCGCGACCGAATTAATTATAGAGACGTTGTCTCTTTGTCCCAGCGCGTTGTGCTGAGGCCATAACGAAATGAAGCCCGGAACCATTACTCACACAATCGCGGTCCTGCTGTCGTCGGTTTCATCTCTTTTCGCGCACTCGACGCCGAAAGAATCCGAGCCTACCAAAGTGAAGGTCAGCAAGAAATCGGACAAATTGTCGGAAGACATCCTGCTCAATATTAATTCGATCGCCTTCACGCCGGGGCATTGGTCGCCGCCTCCGTCCGAGGCGGGGCAGCGTTATCCGTGGAAGAAAAACATCGTGACAACGGTCTTTTGGATCGGGGAGGAACCGAGCGGAAACAATCCCGTCCCAAACCGCTCGAGCTCCTGGGACAAAGATTGGACCAGAAGTTATGGCGGGTTTGACGATCCAAATCGCGCACATCGGAGCGGATACATTCCGGTAAAATTCACGCCCCGGCAGAATCCGTTTTACTGCGCGCTTCCCTACAATGACAAGGCAGCCACTGGCCATCGACCGGAAGCGCCTCGAGTCGTTCCGTGGTTCAGGGAAGCGTACCAAGGCCCGGGCGTTTCCACTTGCAAAGGTCGATGGGTCGCGATCTGCAAAGGCAATCGAACGGTTTATGCGCAATGGGAAGACGCGGGCCCATTTCGGACCGATCATTGGCAGTACGTTTTTGGTAACGAACGTCCGAAACCCAATCTGAACAAAGGGGCCGGTCTCGATGTTTCTCCGGCTGTGCGCGATTATCTTGGCTTAGAGGAGACGGATGTGACCGACTGGAAGTTTGTCGAGTTCAGCGAAGTACCGCGCGGTCCGTGGTCGAAGTTGGGAGAGAATAACACGTTTGTGATTGACGGTCGCAGAACGGGCAAAATCTTGGCGGAAGCTCCAAAGCCGCCGGGCTCTGGGTAGCGGTACAAACTGTACCACTACCGGGTTCTGTGATTGCATGCTAGACGTGCATTGTTTAGCATAGGCGACGAAGGACTGCCGTTTAGTTTGGGGTTCTCATCACGCGATTTTGATCGCGGCTTGGGTAACGCTCTTGGTGAGAGCGGCCGCGGGCGCTGAAGATTCGAGCGCGAAACCGCTCACGGGTAAAGCCGCCATGGGCGATTGGACGAGCGATGCGCCGGGAGTGCGGCGCAAGATCACGGTCGATGATTTGCCGCCGCCCGGCTCGAATGTCTTGGCGATTAATCCGCCTCACGTTATCAGCCGGCCTGTCGGCGCGCAGCTCCAGGTCCCGCCCGGTTTTAAGATCGACATGTACGCCAGCGGCTTCCGCGATCCGCGCTTCTTGCTCACCGCGCCGAACGGCGATATTTTCGTTGTGGAGAGTCGCGCCAACCAAATCAAGGTGTTACGAGATACGAAAGGCGATGGCAAACCGGACGTAACCGAGATATTTGCCGGACACAATTTTAAAGATCCATTTGGGACGGCGTTTTATCCACCGGGTAGTGACCCGCAATTTCTATACGTGGCGAACACGGATGGCGTCATTCGTTTCCCCTACCGCAACGGCGATCTGAAAGCCCGCGGGTCCGCTGAAAAATTGAGCGTACAGCTCTCCGGCGGCGCCGGGTTTTTGCGCAGTGGCGGACACTGGACGCGCGACCTTGTTTTCTCGCCTGACGGCAAGAAGATGTATGTCTCAATCGGTTCGCGTTCGAATGATTCGGATGATGCGAGCGAGGCGAATCGCGCGCGCATTTTCGAATTTAATCCCGATGGTACCGATCAGAGGGTTTACGCATGGGGAATTCGAAATGCTGTCGGAATCGCGTTTCGTCCGGCCACAAACGAATTATGGATGAGCACAAACGAGCGTGATGAACTGGGCGAGGATTTACCGCCCGATTACATTAGCAGTGTGCGACCGGGTGGATTTTATGGATGGCCTTGGTTTTATTTAGGGAACCATCTCGATCCTCGGCATAAAGGAAAACATCTCGATCTTGCCGGTAAAGTGATCGCGCCCGACGTGCTGGTGCAAGCGCATTCCGCGTCGCTCAATCTTTGTTTTTACGGCGGCGATCAGTTCCCCGCCGAATACAAAGGCGATATTTTCGCCGCCTTTCACGGTTCGTGGAACCGGACGAAACGCACCGGCTACAAGATTGTGCGGGTGCCGTTCGATCATTCGAGTGGGAAACCGCTCGGCGAATACGAAGATTTTGTAACTGGATTCGTTACGCCGAAAGGCGGTGTTTGGGGGCGCCCGGTTGGCGTCACCGTGGCTAAAGATGGCAGTCTTTTATTTAGCGAGGACGGCAACGGCACGGTGTGGCGCATCAGTTACGGCAAGTGAAGCGCGCGGATAACGCGACGGCGCGCAAAAGCCCGAAGCTCGCACGGCAGTTGGGGGTTTTTGATGCGACGATGATTGTGATGGGCGGGATCATCGGTTCCGGCATTTTCATTAACTCTTATGTCGTTGCGCGGCAGGTTCACACGCCGTTTTTGATCTTGGGCGCGTGGCTCGCCGGCGGCGTGATCGCGCTCCTGGGTGCGTTTATTTACGCGGAGCTGGCGGACAGATACCCGGACGTGGGCGGTCAGTATGCGTACTTGCGGGAGGCTTACCATCCATCAATCGCTTTTCTCTACGGCTGGGCTTTATTGCTCGTGGTGCAAACGGGCGGCATGGCTGCCGTGGCCGTTACGTTCTCGCATTATTTTCTCGAGATAACGCACGCTTCCCTAAGTGGCCGGGCTGTAGCTGCGTTGGCATTGGGATTGTTGACGATCGTCAACTGCCTGGGAGTTCGGGCCGGCAGCAGTGTACAGAATGCTTTGATGACGCTAAAGATTGTGGCGATTGCGATGCTCGTTGGATGCGGGATATTTTTTATCGGGGCACCGCATCGCATGGCTGGGCCCGCGCTGGACGAGCCGGTTTCTTTGGGTTTGCTCACTGCGATCGGTGCGGCGATGACACCTGTCATGTTCGCTTATGGCGGATGGCAGACCGCGAGCTTCGTCGCCGGCGAGATGCGCGAGCCGCGTCGTGACCTGGTGCGCGGATTATTGATCGGCGTCTGCGGTGTTGTGCTGCTTTATCTGGCCGTCAACTTCGCGTATCTCTATGCGCTCGGCCCAAGCGAACTGGCGGCGACTGCGACGCCTGCTTCATCAGTGATGCGTCTGGCGTTCGGCGAGCGCGGAGCGACACTGATCGCACTGGGTATTGCCATTTCGACGCTCGGTTTTCTGAGCCAAGGAATGCTGACCGCGCCGCGAGTCTATTTTGCAATGGCCAAAGACGGCCTTTTTTTCAAGCGCGTGGCGTGGCTCGAACCGCGCACGCGCGTGCCGGTGCTGGCGATTGCACTGCAAGGAGTGCTGGCGGTTGTAATCGCGGTTTCGGGCAAGTACGAACAGATATTGAACTACGTTGTCTCGGTTGATTTCATCTGGTTCGGGTTAACGGCGGTCTCGCTTTTCGTCTTGCGAAGTCGAACGGACAATCAAGAAATTAATTCGACGAGGGATGTCGGCGTTAATTCGATAAGGAAACGTTTTTGCGTGCCGGGCCATCCGTTAACGACCGGATTATTCATCGCGGCCTGCGCGTTGACGGTGCTCGGCACGGTTTACAAATATCCACACAACAGCGCCATCGGATTAGTCATCGTCGTAACCGGAATCCCAGCTTACTTTTTCTGGCGATGGTGGG
>JBAQJG010000090.1:0-2753 GCA_049300145.1 Chthoniobacterales bacterium
GGCGCGGGAATATTGATTAGGAACGTGCTCAACAGTACGACGGCCACAACTGGCTACATCTTCATCGGAATAGTCCTTGAGGAGCGCGATCTTGTCTCGTCTCATGGGGATGCGTACGTCCAGTACCGCAAAAAGGTATCCATGATCGTGCCGTTACCGCCCAGAGGCTGAGCCGCACAAGCTCTGGCACTGCAGCGAGCCGGGGCGGCGGGCGCCAATTCCATGGCAGGAGTTCGTTGATCTTCTTTGCGGCGTGATCGTGCAAGCGGGCGAGTAAGTACATCGGCGAGCCAGGTTTGCGGATCGATGTCGTTGAGCTTGGTTGTCTCGATCGATGTGTGCATGGCAAGCTCGGCAGCAAAGACATGGGAGCCCGAAAATGGCCTCAACCACCGGCATCAGGGTTGCCGCGCAGGCACCAACTTGCCTTCGCGCGGGTCGCGCTCTGCCGACTTGAGTGGCAAGTGCAGGCAATACCCCCCGCTCCGACGATTGCCCGAACTTGTCGTGCCGCAGCTTGACCGATCGTGTACTTGAGCCCCTCGATCGGCAGCGCTCGGGTAAACTCACCCCAACATCAGGGTTGTGCATCCCCGAAGAACCCGCAACACAACCGCATCACGGAGAAGTGACGCGAGCTGCGTAACAAACCGGCCAAGTCACTCGAAATGATCTTAAAGCCGCGGACGCGGTGGTCAATGATCATTTATTGGTGCGACTTGGATGGCGACCGTTATTCTCTCTCTGCTCGCTGGCATTCTTACGATTGCCGCTCCATGCACCTTGCCCGTTTTGCCGATCCTGCTTGGTTCGTCGGTCGGACAAACAAACAGAGCTAGGCCGGTTTTCATTGCACTCGGCTTTGTCACGTCTTTTTCGCTGGTAGCGATCGTGTTCGGCGCAATAACGCGATTGTTGGGAATTGAACAAGATACCCTGCGCACCGTCGCCGTTGCTCTCCTTCTTGTCTTCGGACTTCTAATGGTCTGCCCGCATCCGTTCGAATGGGTTTCGGCGCGCGTCGGAATTTTTGCCAATCGCGGCGGTGCAACCATTGTTCGAAGCCGCGGTGGATACGTCGGCGGGTTCGTCCTGGGTACGACCTTAGGTCTGGTCTGGACTCCCTGCGCCGGTCCCGTGCTCGGGTCGATTCTCACTGTGATTGCAACGTCATCTCATGTCGGGGGGGAGGCGTTGCTTTTGATCGTCTACGCGATTGGCGCCGCTGTTCCGATGTTGGTGATCGCCTATGGTGGCCAATTCGTCACCACCCGAGTCAAAAGGGTCGCCTGCGTTTCGCACCGCTTGCAGCAAGGCTTTGGCGCGCTGGTCATCGTCTTCGCGGTGGCGATGTATTTCCAATACGACGCCGTTATCGCGGCGCGGTTTTCCGATTTTTATCCAAACGGCCTATCCGGCCTGTAGGAGGAGGAGTTCCATGGGTATTCGATCGAGCGTCGGTATGGCAGTGCTGGCAACCGGTTTGGTGACGATGGCAGTATTTGGCTACGGCGCTAGCCAAAACAAAGCTGAATCTCAGGTCAAATCTACCAACGCCGGCAGAGTGGCGCCGAACTTTGTGGGCATTAACGCATGGCTGAACTCCGATCCGCTGAACATTGCAGATTTACGCGGAAAGGTCGTTCTCGTGGATTTCTGGACATTTGCTTGCATCAACTGCATTCGGACATTGCCACATGTGACGAGATTGTACGACATCTATAAAGATAAAGGCCTCGTCATCGTCGGCATCCACACGCCGGAGTTCCCCTTCGAGAAAGCAACCGGCAACGTACAGGCGGCCGTCAAACGCTTCGGAATAAGGTATCCGGTGGCGCAAGATAACGAATTTTCGACATGGAACGCGTACCGCAATCGATACTGGCCGGCGCAATACATCATCGACAAGAGCGGAAAGATTGTGTTCGAGCATGCCGGTGAAGGTCAATACGATGTAATCGAGCAAACGATTCAGCAAATCCTCAACACCAATAGCTGACAGGGCCAGCCGATGGCGATTGGTTCGATTGCCCAACTAATTAGCTTTGAGAAGCTCCGTGTCTTTCTGGAGCGCCTGAAGAATTAGCTGGCTTGCTGAACGTCGTGTCCGGCTACTGTCTTTGGAGTCAAGAACTTCGAGTCCTCCCTGTTCCAGAGGTGCTCACACGCGCAGTAGGGACAAAATTTGCGTGCGAAAGGGCCGGGAGATCGTGCAAATTCCTGGGGGTCGACATCCATACCCATGAACATGTAATGGCCGGTGAGCCTGCATCGAGTGATGACCTGAGGCATCGCACTCCTCCATTGTCGTCTTGCGCGAACAGAGTCGCCGCAACCTCACCGCCAGCCGCGAAGAATTCAGTTCGGGACGGCTGCCGAGTGTGAACGGCCACAGTGCGAGCGATTGGCGGTGCGCGATCGAATCAATCGAGCCGATCGAGCTCGCCGCCCACCAACGCTCACTACGAACTTAATTCGTGATGACCGCGAGAAAGGTTACCTCTCGTGAAACTTGGGTGGGCTGGCCTTGCTGTTTTGCCCGGCGTAAGAGATATGCTGCGGCCTTAGGCCACTCATCGACTCTGTGAGGCGGGCGCCAGCCTCCATTCGCGCCACTTCCGCCGGGGACTTGCCGTCGAAGACTCCCAGTTTTCGCAACCAGCGGTTCGCCTTTCTGGTGCCGTAGCAAGGGTGGTTGGAAATTGAAGGCGGCGTAATCTCCAGCTTGGACCAACAAGCGATTCCGGCTTTCG
>JBAQJG010000091.1:0-6005 GCA_049300145.1 Chthoniobacterales bacterium
TCGCCGTACATTTGCAAGAAACGCCGGTACGAATCGTAAGCGAAGCGCGGGTTGTTTGTTTTTTCGGCAATAATCTCAACGACCTCGTCGTTCATCCCCAGGTTCAGGATCGTGTCCATCATTCCCGGCATCGAATCGCGCGCGCCCGAACGCACCGATACAAGAAGCGGCTTTTCTTTGTCGCCGAGTTTTTTTCCGGCCGATTCCTCGACCCTGGCCAGTGCCGCCGCGACCTCCGCTTCGAGTTGCGGCGGATAGCTGCGTTCGTGATCGTAGAAATAAGTGCAAACCTCGGTCGTGATCGTAAATCCCGGGGGAACAGGCAAACCAATGCGGGTCATCTCATGGAGATTTGCGCCCTTGCCACCGAGGAGCGGCTTCATCTTGCCAGTGCCGTCCGCCTGACCATCACCGAAATAATAAACGTAGCGCGGCACTTTTCGTTTTGGCAGCGATATGCGTTTGGAAGCTTTCCTTTTCCTGGCCATAAAGATTTTGAACGGCTCCGCGGAAGCGCACAGTAATTCCGCGTCTTGGGGTGTCAACGCGCGAGACCGACCAACCGGACAACGTTCAAGGGTCTCCTGAATTCAACGTTGAGTGTTGGACGTTGAGCGTTGAACGTTTTCAGGCAGGGGCGCTCTCGACGCCCTGAAGTACTTCACTAATGGCCGCGATAAAATCATCCACTCCGGTGCTCGGTATGATGATGGTATTGCGGCGGCCATGAGCTTCCTCAGTGATTCTCAAGAATTTCCCACGCTCATTCTCCCGGAGTTCCACGTAGAAATGCTTGCGCTCGATCTGCAGTTCTCTCGCCTCGATGATATTATCCATTTTCCAAACCGGGCGAGTTTACAGTGCTTTGTTTGCAAAATGGAAGAAGATTTTGCGCGAAAATCTAGCCGCAAGTTCTTTGGCAAGAGAGCCTTTCGCGGCAGTTTGCGTTAAAAGTCAGCCTGCGCGGGCTCGATTTCTTTGTTGATCCGCCAGTGCGAAATCAATCTGCCGCTTGAATTGGTCCACGCGCGCGACAAAGACGCGAAGCTCATCACCGACCGCGAAACGTCTTCGGAATCGCCGGCCGATCAAACGGCGTTGGGCCGACTCGAATATATAAAAGTCGTCTGTCAGCGAAGAGACGTCGATAAGGCCCGTGATAAGAACATCCGGCAATTCAACCACCATGCCGTAATTGCGTACATCAATAATCGCTGCGCGAAAGACCTGCGGATTGCGCGCGTCGAGTTGGCGTTGAAAAAATTCCAGCTTTTTCACCCGAACGGCTTCGATCTCCGCCTCCGCGGCGAGGCGTTCAGTAGTTGAGATATGCTCGGCCACCGAAGCGATTTGGCTCATGTCGGTTCGTAACCGGCGCTTCCCGTCGCGTTCCGCCAGTGCGCGATGCACGACCAAATCCGCATAACGCCGGATCGGACTCGTGAAATGCGTATAGTTATTTTTGGCCAGTCCGTAATGTCCAAGCGGCTGGGGAAAGTAACGCGCCCGCTTCAGACTTTTGAGTAGGGCGATCTTGAGCGCTTGCTCTTCCGGTTTCCCGCGAACGGAAACCAGCAGGCGTTGCAACTCGGCACGATGCGTCAGATCGCCCACCTTGTAATTAAAGCTGAGCGCGAACTCACGATACTCCGCGAGTTTTTCCGGGTTCGGATTTTCATGCACGCGATAAATTGTCGGAATCGCCCGCTTCTTCAGCTCGCGCGCGACCGCCTCATTCGCGGCCAGCATGTATTCTTCGATAAGTTGGTGCGATTCATCGTTTTCAACTCGCTCCAGCTTCAGTGGCTCGCCGTTTGCAGCGACATGTACTTTTACTTCCGGAAAATCGAGATCGAGCGAGCCGTGCTCGAAACGTCGGCGGCGAAGCAATGATGCCAGCGCCCAAGCAACGTGCAGATGCTCGCTCAATCGATCGCGCGGGGCTGATTGCAAGATCGAGTAAGCCTGTTTGTAAGTCAGACGATGCGCGCTGCGGATCACGCTTTTGCCGAAGCGGACGTTTTTCGCATGACCGCTCTTGTCGAACTGAATGAAAACGGAATGCGTGAGTCGATCGACACCGGGATTGAGACTGCAAACGCCGTTGCTCAAGCGCTCGGGCAGCATCGGGATCACGCGATCGGGAAGGTAAACGCTGTTTCCGCGCCGGCGGGCTTCGCGATCGAGCGCGCTGTCGGGATTCACATAAGCCGAAACGTCGGCAATATGAACGCCAAGTCGCCAGCCCTGGTTGTCAGTCTTGGCCACCTGAATGGCATCGTCAAAATCGCGCGCGTCATCCGGGTCGATGGTGACAATGAATTCTTCGCGCAAATCTTCGCGGCCTTCGAGCATCCGCGCATTGACGGTCTCGGGAATCCGATTCGCTTCATCGACAACTGCGCGAGGAAATTCGGTCGGCAGATCATACTTCCGAATGATCGACAGCATGTCGACACCTGGCGCGGAGGCCGGTCCGAGCAGTTCAATGATCTCGCCTTCCGGATTGACATGCCGCGACTCCCACGGCTCCAATCGAACCACGACCTTGTCGCCTCGGCCCGGAGCCTTCGCCAGCTTCGCGCGCGCCGGGAGTTGAACGTAAACATTGTGAACAAGACGTGGATCATCCGGGACGACGTAATAAAAGTTCCGCGAGTCCTGAAGCGTGCCCACGATCGTATCGCGCGCGCGTTCCAGGATTCGAATGACGCGGCCCTCGCGCCGTCCACGTCGATCTTTCGCGCGCACATAAGCTTCATCCCTTGTGATCCGCGCGACCACGCGGTCGCCGTGCATGGCCGTGCCGGTGTTTTCCGCAGCGATAAAAATGTCCGGCTGATGCGAAGGTTCGGTAGTTAGGAAACCGTAACCAGCCTGATGGATCGACAATGCGCCGGTGACAAGATCGGCTTCGGCCGGCAAAACGTAACGGTTCTTGCGAATGCGCGCGATCTCGCCGGAGCGCTCCAGTTCACGCAAAATTTTGCGCAGCGTGACTCGTTCGCCGCCGGTCAAACCGAGCTTGTGCGCGATGTCGATCTTATCGAGTGGCCGGTAATCTTTCCGAGCGAGGAGCGCGCGAATCTTTTCTCGAATTTTACGTCCGTCTTGAGTCATGCGAGCGAAAGCATATTATCGACCTGATCATCGATGTAACGAGATTTTGGAGAACCGAATGATGGTTTCTCGCATTATTGTCGGCCTGGTAGCGATTGTGTTGCCTGTGAGCGCGCACGGCCAGTCATCATCGGCCACTGGAGGCAAAAAGATGAAAATCACGAGTTCCGGTTTTCAACAAGGTGCAAATATTCCCTCGACGTTTTCGTGCGATGGTGCGAATACGAGCCCGCCTTTGCAGATTCAAGAAATTCCTCCGGCAGCCAAGAGCCTTGTCTTGATTGTCGATGATCCAGATGCGCCGAGCGGGTTGTTTACGCATTGGATCGCTTGGAACATCTCTCCGCAAACGAGTACGATCCCGGAAGGAAGCCGGCCGAAAGGGATACACGGAACCAATGACTTCGGCCAATCCGACTACGGCGGCCCTTGCCCGCCTTCCGGCACGCATCGTTATTTCTTCAAAATTTTCGCGCTGGATCAGGAATTGAATCTCGCGACTGGCGCAAAGCGCGCTCAGCTCGATGCGGCGATGAAAGGCCACGTAATCGCGCAAGGCGAGTTGATGGGGCGTTATTCGCGGAGTCGCTGAGTTGGGCGACACAATTCGAATAACTTTCGCGCTGTGATAGTCTCACCCTGATGGGTGCGACGTTCTGGAAAATCGCTGGCCGCGTCGTCGATCTTTCGCGTCACGGCATGATTATGGGCGTGCTGAACGTCACGCCCGATTCGTTTTCGGATGGAGGCGAATTTCTCGCGGCAGAGAAAGCGGTCGAGCATGGATTCAAGATGACGATGGATGGCGCGCACATTATCGATGTTGGCGGCGAATCGACGCGGCCTGGCGCCGCCGCGATCGCGGTGGAGGAACAACTTCGTCGCGTCCTTCCGGTGATCGAAAAATTGCGGGCAAAGATAGACATCTTTATTTCGATTGATACCTCCAAGGCGGCGGTTGCGCGCGCGGCGATCGAAGCAGGAGCTTCCATTGTCAATGACGTGACCGGCGGGCGAGGCGACACGGAAATGATGCCGCTGGTTGCAAAGAACCGGGCGGCATTCATCATCATGCACATGCAGGGAAATCCGAGGACAATGCAGCTCGAGCCGCGCTATGACGATGTTGTTTCGGAGGTGGCTGATTTTTTTCGACAACAATATGCCCGCGCCCTAGAGTGCGGCGTTGATCCCATGGCCATTGCGTTTGATCCGGGAATCGGTTTCGGGAAAACGCTGGAACATAATCTCGAGCTCATTGGCAATCTGGATGCTCTTCGAGTGGATGAACGCCCGCTCGTGGTTGGCGTTTCCCGCAAATCTTTTCTCGCCAAACTGATCGGATCAACCGATATGAGCGACCGGCTCGCACCGGTGGTGGCGTTGACTTCGCTTCTGCGCGCGTGGGGAGCCGACGTGTTTCGGGTGCATGATGTAAAGGAAAACGCAAACGCATTGCGGGTAACGGAAGCAATCTTGTGAAATGATTGAGCAACTCATTCATTTTTGGCTCAGAGGATGGCGGAGCGCCTTCGAGATCATTTTGCTGAGCGTGGGGATCTACTACGGCTACCTCTACTTTCGCGGGACGCGCGGCGCCAAGGTGTTGACCGGACTGGCGATCGTTTTTTTGACGCTGACGTTGATTTCGCAGTTACTCAATTTGGTCGTGATCGGCTGGATCGTCCGGAGTTTCTCGGTTTTCCTCGCGGTCGCATTGGTCGTGATTTTTCAACCGGAACTGCGGCGGGGCCTGGCCGAGCTGGGCGGGCATCCCATTTTCTCATTGACGAGTGAAAAACGGGAGACCGTTCACGACCTGGCTGAGGCGGTGACACAATTGGCCAACAAACAATTCGGCGCCCTCATCGCGATCGAACGCGACACTTCGATTCGCGTTTATGAAGAAACTGGTGTGACGCTCGATAGCGATTTTTCCGTCGAACTGATCCTGGCAATTTTTCATCCGAAGGCCGCGCTTCACGATGGGGGCGTGATCGTGCGCAATGGCCGGATCGCGGCTGCGGCATGCATTTTCCCGGTCAGCCAGCGGGAAACGCTAGACCGCAGTCTAGGGTTGCGTCATCGCGCCGGTCTCGGCATTACCGAGGAATCGGATGCCGTGGCGGTGGTTGTTTCGGAAGAGACCGGCAGCATTTCTATTTGTCACCGGCGTCGGATCGAGCGCAATTTTACTCCGGAAACTTTTCGGCAACGCATCGCGGAAATTCTCCTGCACAGCAATTATGAAGAGACTGATCCTGAAAAACTGGCGCGCGAAGTTGATCTCCCTCCTGCTCGCGACAACCCTTTGGTACCTGATCAAAAAGAACGTAGCGACGACCCCCTCGCGGTCTGAACCGGCCTCGGGTCCGACGACGACGGAAAGACGTTAGCCTAAAGCGCTCCTTCAGCGTAAGAAGCGCGCGAGATTTTCGTCTTCCCAACGGCGAGCGCGCCGGTAATTGGGGAACTCGCGCTCGCGGCGATTGAACTCTTCCGTGTGCACGCGCCGCCGGCCGCCCGACGCGGTCTCGTCCGGCACGACGGAATGAAGCATCTCGTGATAAAGCACGTATCGCAGAAACCAGAGCGGCACGAACGGTTGATCAAGCAACGGATTGATTCGAATCACGCGCTCTTCTTCCTGAATGGTGCCGAAAATAAAGTATTCCTTCGGGCGATGTTTTCGCCGGCGACCCCACATCACTTTGTAACCGCGCAGACGTCCACGGAAATAACGTTCGTTCAATTGCTCAAAAATCGCGCGCAGATCGAAATGCGCCGGCTCATGGCGCAAATTCAACTGGCGTTGCATCGGCAGGGTCGGGTGCGCGAGTTTTCGTTTTGTCTTCTTGGCCATTCCTTGAATCCCGGGGTTGAAA
>JBAQJG010000092.1:0-2757 GCA_049300145.1 Chthoniobacterales bacterium
ATAGAGCCCGAGGAACGAGCCGCCGACGGCTGGAGCGAGCAAGCGGGCTGGTCCGCGCCGATTTCGAGGAGCGTTCCCCCTCCGCCAGGGACCAGGAGCGATCTGGTCGAGCATGATCCGGGCGATCAAGCAGCGCTGCGCAATCATGTCGCTGTCCTTTGAGCGGCGACATGTCATCGATTACACGCTGTGGCTGGCGGTCGAGGGCGGCATGCTGAAAAACATCCGCTTCAAGGGCGGTGAGAAGGGCGATCTGATGCTGTCGCGGCAAAAGGCGTACGAGGTTCTCGAATTCGTTGACGAGCATCTTGAGCGGCTGCCCGATCTGACCCCGCGCACATTGGAGAAGCTGGCGCTGGTTCGGCTGCATCCGGCCTATGCCGAGAACTGGCGGGCAGTTGCCGAACGCGAGGTCGCAGTGAGGGTGTGATAGCTGACATGAAAAAGGCGAACACAGCGTGTTCGCCTTGAGAGTCGGTCCTCTCGGTTAAGCTGTGAGTGTGTCCGGATTTACCCCCGGACAGGGGTTTGCGCCTTGCTCGCTTGATTTCAATGGACTCGCCGCTGGAGCAAAGGGGATTCGAACTGGTGGTCCCACCTCGTCCGGCGCGTGGTGCCACGACCTCAGAATGCGCCGATGCGCTCAGCGCGCCCTCCATGTCGACCGGTGGGTGAACCCTCAGCTCTTCAGTCCGTTTCAGCACCGAGCGCGTGAGCTTGCCGGTGCCGCGGCCCATCCTACGGAACAGCGGCCCTTCGGATCCTCGCCTAGCCCGTCGCCGTCGAGATAGCCAATGAGGGTGTTCGTCGCGGTTGTGGTGACAAGGCATAGCGTGGCGACGAATTTTCGGGCACGAGTAACGCGGTTCGGCAATTCTGCCCGCCTCAGTCGAGATGGTAAAGCCGGTTCGCCGTACCGCTTTAGAGGGCGGTCAGATGCTCTGATGCTCTGAGGTGGCACGATGCCTGTCAGCTTTTCGGACCTACAGCTCGCGTTCGAATTCGTGAGCAGCGGCGGCATGGGCGAGAATGAAGCCTATCTCGACCGGCAATCGGGCAAAATCTATTGGCATTCCGAGTTCGGAGACAACGACGAGGAATTGCCCGACGATATCGACGATGAGAAATACATTGCGATCCCGGACAAGATGGATCTCGATCTCGGCAAGTCTCTGGTCTTGGATTTCGCTCGTGAGTTCCTACCCGACGACTACGGCGAAGTTTGCCACATCTTCAGCCGAAGAGGCGCTTACCGCCGATATAAGGATTTGCTGGTGCGGCGGGGTGCCCTCGAACGATGGTACGATTTTTCGAACAAGGCCGAGGAAGCGGCTTTGCGGGAGTGGTGCGCGGAGAACGGGATCGACCTCAGCGGCACCTGACATCACGCTCTGCTATCAATCGGTGACCTTGACGAAGGTACGGGTACACCGGAATTCGTTCAACTCCATCGGCCGCGCAAGGCCAGGACGCGGTAAACGCCAAGCCAAATCCGAAACGCTGCAACTCATGGTCCGGGACACGTCGACGCTCGCTTTCTGCGGCGGCTCGGTAGCCGCGGACGCCGCGCTCGTTGCTTGGCTATGAAAGGAACCGCGCATGCGACGACACAAATTCAAGGCTGTTGCTGACGACGACACCCTGCCCGTGATGGTCCCGAGGAATGACAAGGCGGCGGTACCGATATCACGCGAGCGCGTGAGAAGGCTGCGGAAGCACTTGATCGTAACCTTGCGTGAATTGCGGATGATGCAGGATCCAGAGCTTTCCGTATCGCCTCCGGAACCTGAGGGTTTTGCAGCCCGCGTGGCGCGTACCGCCTGTTCTCTGTGCAAGGGATGGTGCTGCACGAACGGGGCGGATCATGCCTTTCTGGATCAAGGAACGATTGCGCGTGCGCACCGCGCAAGGTTGCCGCTGGATGTACGCGCGGTGCTGCGGCTATATATCGACCGAGTGCCAGAGGTCGGGTACGAGGGTTCGTGCATTTTTCACGGAAAACAGGGTTGTACCCTGGACCGGTCTCTGCGGTCCGATGTGTGCAACGGCTACTTCTGTGGTGGCCTCCAGGTTTATGTGACAGGCGGAGACATCGTGACGCCAACGATGATTATCGCTGGCGTGGGTGATAAGATGCGCACTTCGCCGATTCTGATGCCGTAGGAGGGCTTACTTCCAATTGATTAATATCCACTTCGATGTCGTGCAGACGGAAGCGCTGCACGCAATGTGCATCAAACTGGGCGTCCTCGGCTGAAGCGGCGAAATTGATTATTGCGGGCGTCTTGCTCCGCTTCCTCGGCGGTGGCGAATGGTCCGCTGCTTGTCGGCAGCCAAAAATTCAAAAAATACAAGCGTCGCCACCACCACCCGTCGCTCTCTAGCCGCCAAAACCAACCGCTTAGGGAAGCCGGCCTTCGGAGAGCGCGGTGAAGAAGGCGCTCGAAGCCCGGCATCAACTTCTTCGACGCCGCCAACCGTTATTTTCTCAGCAACCGCGAAGAGATCCTCGGTCGCGCAATCCGCACTGGTGGCGGTGCGGCCATTTCCCTGGGTTTGACCGTCAGCCCCTTCATCTTGGCTTCAATCAGCTCGCGCAAGGCCTCCTGGTAGCGGTCTCGATATGTCGCCGTATCGAAACTTCCGGTCCGCTGACCGATGATTGCGCGCGCGATCGCGACCATCTCGGCGTCGAGATCCCTCTCGACGCCACCGAACTGCGCCGCCCGGACCTCGTCTGCAGCGCACAACATGAAG
>JBAQJG010000093.1:0-1621 GCA_049300145.1 Chthoniobacterales bacterium
GCCCTCGACCTCGTCCCTGACGCGGTCCTGCAGCGGGTGTTGTCCGCCGCGGTGCGGCTCTACACTGCCAAGTCCGAGGGCAGGGGGCAGGAGCTTGCGCCCTTTGGCGAGCGGCCGGTCAATGCCACCGAGGCGGTCACCGCCATCTGCGCGATCATGCGCGCGGCCAACCTCAATTTCTTCGATCTGCAGATGTGGTATCGCCGCGCGCCGAATGAGTAACACTCTCCGTCATGGCCGGACTTGTTCCGGCCATCCACGTCTCGGCGGCGGTATAAGACGTGGATGCCCGCGACAAGCGCGGGCATGACGGTGTAGAACGCGATGAAAACTAACAGGGGTGAAGCGATGAACGAGGTCATGGTGGGCGAATTGCGCGAATTCGCGGAGGGCGGCTATCGCGTGCTGCGGGTCGATGATTTCGAGTTCGGGATCTTCCGCCAAGGCGGCCGGCTCACCGCATACGAGAACTTCTGCCCCCATGACGGCGGCCCGGTGTGTCAGGGCAAGGTGATCCCGCGGGTCGAGGAGGAGATCGCGCCCGACCAGACAAGCCGCGGGCTTCGCTTCTCCGACCGGCGCAACATCGTCTGTCCGTGGCACGGCTGGGAGTTCGACATCGAGACCGGCCGCCACTGCGGCGATCCGAAATATCGGCTGCGGCCTGTGAATATCCGGGTCGAGGACAGTCGCGTCTACGTGACGCTTCCCAACACCTGACAGTGAATAAAGGATACGACTACGTCATTGTCGGCGGGGGCTCCGCCGGATGCGTGCTGGCCAATCGGCTGAGCGAAGACGGCAGCGCCAGCGTGTTGCTGCTCGAGGCCGGGGGCAGGGATGTGCACCCCTTCATCCACATCCCCCTCGGCATGGGCAAGATGCACGAATACGACATGTTCAACTGGGGCTATCACACCGAGCCCGAGCCGAGCCTCAACGGGCGGCGCATCGAGGCGATGCGCGGCAAGGTGCTTGGCGGATCCTCCTCCATCAACGTGATGGCCTATACCCGCGGCCATCGCGGCGACTATGACCGCTGGGCGCAGAAGGGCGCGCGCGGCTGGTCCTATGCCGACGTGCTTCCCTATTTCAAACGCTGCGAGACATGGGAGGGCGGGGAGAATACCTGGCGCGGCGGATCAGGCCCGATCGGCACGCAGCTCGCAAAGACGCGCGATCCCCTCTACGACGCCTGGATCGAGTCCGCCAAGCTCGCCGGCGTCCCGGTGACCGATGATTACAACGGCAAGGACCAGGAAGGGTTCGGCCGCGGCCAGTACACCATCCGCAACGGCTACCGCTCGTCGGCTTCGGCCGCTTATCTCAAGCCGGCGCGCAACCGCAGCAATCTGACGGTCGTCACCGGCGCCCATGCGCGGCGCGTCATCCTGCGCGGAACGCGCGCGGCCGCAGTGGAGTACGCCGATCGACGCAATGGCAGCATCGAGGTGCAGGCCGATAAGGAAGTGATCCTCTCGGCCGGCACGTTCAACACGCCGCCCCTGCTGATGCTCTCAGGCATAGGCCCGGCGGGGCATCTCAAGCAGATGGGGATCAAGCCGGTGGTCGATCTCCCCGTGGGCAAGAACCTGCAGGACCATCTCGCCGTCATCATCTT
>JBAQJG010000094.1:0-1839 GCA_049300145.1 Chthoniobacterales bacterium
CAGAAGCTTTTGTTGATGGACGGCCGACGCTACCCCACAGAAGCAGCTGAGCGCAGTTCTCGAACCGTCCCCACGCGCATCAGGGGTCAACCCACGACGGGAAGCTCGTGACCTTAGTGTGATCCGGTTGGAAAATCGGCTCTGTTTTTGATGCTCTGAATCGTCCGCTGATCGGCTCTAGGACTTATCTTGCACCCGGCAGGGCCGGACCTGCAACCCTAAGATCCGAAGTCACATACTCTTTCCATTTTTGGGCCTAATGGTCCCACCGCCCGTGATTGCGGAACGAAATCTGACACCGATGCGAACAGCATTTCACTCGGCCGCGTGGCTTTCCATGAACGAGTCGATCGACTCTCTGTCGATGAGGCGAACCCCACGCTGTGCTCCCTCTTGTGACCTTACGCATATCGATCGGATTCTTCCGTCGGAAAGCAATTCGTAGAGTTTAGATCGAGAGAGGCCCGAATACTTCACGGCCCCTGGGACTCGAAGCCATCGCGGAGCCAATGTTACGGGGCCGCCGTGAGTGTCCAACTGGATTTCTCTGGAAAACATGAACCGAAAATAGCAAATCCGAGTGGGTCATTTTCGGCCGTTTTTTTCTCCCTCGGAGATTGCTTATGAGTATTTGTGCACCTCCGTGAGCTTATGATTTGTCCGAAAATAAGTGAGAGAGGCTGTCAAACGGAAATTCGCTATCGGAATGCAAAAATTGCGAGCTCCTCTCATCCTTCTCCGGAGGGTTCGGCAGTTTGTTTGTCGCCTGGTTTCACAGGTTCGACCGAACCACATTCGGCCCCGTCAAGAACCGGAACCGTCACGCCACACCGCTGATGCTGCACGCTTCGCACTGCCCTGGAAGAAGGGCGGAAAGGAATGGACGTGTTATTGGTTTTGTTATTAGATTCTCGGCTCTAAAGCCGCAAGTTACTCATCACCAGCAATTTGGAGGCGAGGGGAGCTGAACCCCTGTCTCTCTGGGCCACGACCGTCGTGTCCAGATGCAGCTTCTGGCCTGGTTCGCATTTTTTCTCTAGCTATTAGATCAATATAATATGCGAACCACTGTGAGGACTCGCTCTCAGTGCAGTGTGAGTATTTGCTATCGTATGAGCGGCGCCCGCAAAAGCCGACATATGGGCTCTTCCGATACCTCAAATCTCCGGCAACGCCTCCGCGGCCTTCTCCAACGCTTCCCGGCCAACGTGAGTGTAATGAGCAGACATTTGCTCCGAATCGTGTCCTACCATTTCCATGACTACCGCTTCTGGCACCCCGGCGTCCTTCAAAAGACTGACCGCGGTGTGGCGCAACGAATGAAACGACAACGCGTTCATGTCTCGACGCGTGTTCCGGCCCTTCTTGCCCGTTCCTTCATGCGACTTACGAGGACGTAGGCCGACCGCAGCCAGCATGTCCGCGAACTGGTTGGAAATCGTCGCGCTGCGATCTTCGCGTGCGATAATCCCGTATGCTTGCGGATGGATCGGTGCTTTCGGGTCCGAACGCGGCAAAGACAGGATGTGATTTCGCAACGGGCCGGCAATCGGGACCAGGATCGTTTTATCCCTTTTCCGCGTCACAAGCCGGATCTCACCTCGTTGCATATCAATATTCGACCAACTGAGAGACGCTAAGTCCGCCAGCCGTTGCCCGGTGTAGAGCCCGAACTTGATCAGGCTTTGCCATTCGGGCGTAGCCACCTCAAGCACTGATTTGAGCTCCGGGATCGTAAAGGGCCGGCGAATTCTCGCGCCCGACGTGTTCTTGGGCCGTTTGACAAATTCGTTCGGGTTATCGATTACGTAACCTTCCTCTTTCGCATCCCGGAAAAGC
>JBAQJG010000095.1:0-2603 GCA_049300145.1 Chthoniobacterales bacterium
GTCGGAATTATTACCGGCGTCGGCGTTGGCGTAGGAATCTGCACAAGCGGCGTCATCGTCGGAGTAGCCCAAGCGGAAGGAGTCGGCGTAGCTATCACGTATGGAGCAGGCTGCGGAGCGCCGTGCTGAATGAGCAAGAAGGCCACGACACCAATGCCGACCATGCCGGCAACGATCACTCCCACTGCTCCGACCAGAATCAACACTAGAAGTGGCACATTCGATTTGCGGGGAATCGTCGCGGCCGGAACGGCTGCGCCTTGAGAATCCGGCCGAACGTCAGAGGGGTACTGGTATCCCGGTCCAGGGACACCGGCGGATCCCGCCCTGGTTCCCGGCTGATTGACAGCGGCGGCGCCCCCGCTCGATCCGACCGGTGTAACGGATGAGCCGGGGACAAAGCCCCCTCGGACGTCGGCCGGCTGACCTGTTTGCGGTGCTGCGGCCTCTCCACCGCTCTCTGCCCGGTCAAGCAGCATCCGAATGGTTGACGCTAGATGCTTCAGATGTTGCTCCAAAGGGGGCGTCAGCGCATCAAGCCAATGCGGAGCGCTGATAAAATACTCCAAGGCCCGGTTCGGGGGAACATCTTCAATCCGGAACGGAATAATAGGAATACCATGGTGGACCGCTCTTTCCACTTCTCGTTTCACTTGGTTTGAGCGATTCGCGTTGGACGAAAAAATGAGCAACATGCCACGCGCTTTTTCGATCGCCTCAATAATCGCCTCGGCGTAGTCCATCCCGGGGAGCACATCGCGCGGCGCAATCCAGCAACGAATACCCTCCCCTTCCAGCGCGGCACAAGCCGCGTCAGCCGTCAACTTATCGGCAATCGCGTAGCTTATAAAGACGTCGAGGGCCATGGTAATTCAGAGACGAGAGAAAATATGCGGATTGCATTAATTGGTGCTCTATCCGTCTAAAGGCTTTGGTCTGGAACCTCAATCAAAAATGTCGTTCCCCGAGGAGAGTCAGGAAAGGAGTTCGGGAGCGCGAAGCGGAACGAGGTATCGGAGCAATGGAGGAATGGAGCAATGGAGTGTTGGCCTAATGCGTGTGCCCTGTCGGAGTGTCGAAGGGGATATCGGCAGACCGGCCCGCCCGGCAACGCACGCGGCTACCGAGCATGCACGTCAACATGAGCTAGAGAGAGACCGAGACTCGTCCCGCAGGGACCCAATGAAAGTAGCCCAGCACTTCAGTGCTGGGTCAGAATTCCTTAAAAGCGAAACGTCCCGGTAGGGACGATTGATGACTCCGACACGGCGGCACCGCACTCTCCAATACTCCAGTACTCCTTTGCTCCATTGCTCCGATTCCTCACCTCCACTTCGTCACAGACTCGGATCCAATCGGTGGGCAGCTGCAAGATCGGCTTTCGACTTGTCTCTCGCACCGGTCTTCTCGTAAGCCAAACCTCGATTTTTGTACGCTAACGCATAATTAGGATTGAGACTGATCGCGTGAGTATAGTCTGCGATCGCCCGCGCGTAATCACCCTTGTTGTAGTAAGCAACTCCCCGACCGTTGTAGGCGTAAACGTAGTTTGGATAGATACGCAAGGCGTCGTTGTAGTCGTTGAGAGCATCATCATACCGGCGAAGGTTGGATAGCGCATTTCCACGATTGTTGTAGGCGAAAGCGTAATTCGGACTCAAACGAATCGCCTCGTCGTAGTCCGCGATCGCCTTTTCATACTGATGCTCGTCATAGTAAACGATCCCTCTTCCATTGTAGGCAGAGGCATATTTACTATCCAGACTGATGGCCGCATTATAGTCCGCTAAGGCCGCTTGGTATTGACGCTTACGTTCGTAGGCGTTGCCTCGATTCGTGAACGCCGCTACGTACTTTGGAGAGAGCCGGATCGCTTCAGTATAGTCTGCGATCGCCTTATCGTATTCGCCGCGATCATAGTAAACAATTGCCCGCCCGTTGTGCGCGTACGCATAGTTCGGGTCGATTTGGATTGCTTGATTGAAGTCCGCCAGAGCAGCGTCGTATTGTTGCTTGGCTTCGTACGCGTTGCCTCGATTGTTATATGGGACGACAAATTTTGGATCGAGTCGAATTGCCTCGGTATAGTCGGCTATGGCCCGATCCCGATCGCCTTGATTATAATAGGCTAACCCTCGGCCGGCGAAGGCATATGCGTTGTCCGGTTTGATTCGAATCGCTTCGTTATAGTCATTGATCGCCTCAGTATGGCGCCCTAGTTGTTCCAAGGCGTTTCCCCGATTGGAAAACGCGTAGTGGGCCTGCGGATTGAGCCGGATCGCTTGATCGTAATCTTTGATCGCTAGATCGAAGGATTGCATGTCGTAATAAACAATCCCCCGATGGTTGTAGAGATCGGCAGAATCGGGGTCCAGTTGGAGCGCTTGATTGTATTTGGTGAGCGCGTTTTGATATTCCCCCCGCTTCTCTGCCTGTTCCCCCTCGTTTAATAGCGCCTGGGCGTCCGCCTTGATGGAAGCGCTAGGCTGCGGAGCCGGTGACACCTTCGGTATGGCGGATGGCGTCTGCTGCGCGATCGCCGAGGGTACCGGCGTCGGCCCCTCTCTGGAAACAGAAGTGGGCGCAGGACTTCTGACAAACAA
>JBAQJG010000096.1:0-1593 GCA_049300145.1 Chthoniobacterales bacterium
CTCATTGGCCCCGAAGTTGATTCATTTTTTCGATCCAGCGTGCACAAAATTGGAAATAAACTCTTTGCCCAGCTACCAGCCGCAGCCGTACGCGATTCAGGAAAAGAACATCTCCATGCGTGCGAAACGCCAGGTTGCAGCAATCGAAACCCATCGATTGCAAGCGCGCGCGCGCATTCTCGAATAATCGGCGGCCGCGAAACGCTGGCTTGAAATCGTGAAACTCTACGGTGATTTGACTTATGCGCTGGAGAATTTGATTGGGCGTTGAAGCAATTAGATCGAACTCCGCGCCCTCAATCTCGAGTTTCAAAATATCGATCTTAGCGATATCAAGGCGCTGCATTAGCGTTGCCAGCGAGATAGTTTCAACTTCAACGCCAATGCTGGTCGAACCGGCATGAAACAATCTGGTTGCTTCCGGATTTTCCGAGACGTGAAGCATTCCGCGACCATCATGCGCATCTAACGCCGCTGGCGTGATCGATTCAGCGCCAGCAACGATCAGGGTTTCAACGAGCTTTGGATTCGCTTCGACGAGATGGCACTGGCAACCGAAGCGTCGAATGATTTCGGCACTGAATTCCCCGCGGTGGGCACCCGCATCGACTACCACGGAATCCTTGGTCAATGGTGCTGGCCAGATGTGATGACCACGCACAGACGCAAGTCTCATCGTGCCGGAAGAAATCGTGCGAACGTTGCGGAAACCTTGTTTCGAACGCTGGCGCGCTCGTTTTGGGTCATAACGAGACGAAAGAGAGCGAGAACAAAGATAATGCCAACGGCCGTCGCAGCAGCACTCAATTTCATCAGATCCGATGCTTC
This sequence comes from Chthoniobacterales bacterium, assembly GCA_049300145.1. GTDB lineage: Bacteria > Verrucomicrobiota > Verrucomicrobiia > Chthoniobacterales > UBA10450 > AV133. Next base: position 829 of record JBAQJG010000096.1, read on the forward strand.
CTTAAGAACCATCGCGGTAACTCCGGCCAACACCAAGGCTGCGCTCGACCAGATCAGCGCGGGAATTACAACATCTTTCAAATACTCCGCGAGCGGAATGCGCAACCGATTAATGCCGCGCCACACCATATACCAGTGATTCGTTGAGAGCAGCGCAATCATTGTCGCCAGCGCTAGTCCCAGCAGACCGTGTGATTTGATCAGAAATGTAGCAAGCACGATCTTGAGAATTCCAGCCGCGACTGAAGACAACCCAAAAGCTTCATCGTTCGTCGCGCGTGAACTCGTAGAAATAATGTAGCTCTGCGCTTCCAGTGTTTCGGAAATCAGGAAAACCGCTAGAATGTGGTAGCCCGCGAAGTTTCCGTGACCCAGCCAGAGATCGAATAAGCTCTTACCGGCCGTGATGACAACCGCGCACGTGCAAAGCATTACCAGAAGGCCAAGCCGACAATTGCGTTCGATCAGCCGGCGTACCTGAGCCATGTCACCTGCCTGCCAGTAGTGACTAATGAACACAGTGGAGGCAAGCGCTACCGTCACGGCCAGGATTGTAATGTTGTGAACGAACACGTAAGCAGCTCGAAAAGAAGGAATGCCTTCGGCGCCTTTAGTGGCCGCGATAAAAAATTGGTCGGTATTGAAGACCAACACCGTTCCGATCGCCGTAAGCCATGCGCGAAAAGCCAGGCTCGGCAGGCCGCGCAAGACCTCGCGGTTCCATCGTCCGCGCAGTGAGAAAAGTTCCGGGCGCCGGACGCGCGC
>JBAQJG010000097.1:0-9760 GCA_049300145.1 Chthoniobacterales bacterium
TTCCAAGTGACGTCGTAACCCATCTCCGCGAGCGTAAGTGAAAAGTTGCCCTGCGCGCCGGCGAGATCGAGAATCCGCGCACCTGGCGCCAGCACCTCGGTCAAAAGACGGAGCGTTTGCCGGCGCCGATTTTCATACGCGCAGGCATAACCGTGATTAGATATCTCGCCGTAAATTTCTTCTCGGTCATACGCGTATGAATCTTTCCAGGATTGCGGCCAATCATCTTGCCGATCGACGCGTCTCATGAAATGAGGTTGTAGTCGGCTCGCCGCGGCGGCGCGATGCAGGCGTGAAAATCACACGCGCGTCGCGTCGCCCGGAGGGCGACGGCTACCGGAGCATTGAAAAACTTCTAATAAATGAACGGGACTAACCGCTTTGTCCGGTGCATGTACGGGCGGTAGTGCTCACCGAGCGCTCCGAGGAGCGCTCGTTCTTCGATACGAATTCGCCGGAGAAATGCTCCGATGATCGGCACGCTCAGAAATAAGATCGACAACCAGTTTCCGAGACAGAACCCGAGACCGAGGAAAGCCAGAAGTGCGCCCGTGTAAGTTGGATGCCGGATGAAACGATACGGACCGGAATCGATCAGCCGCTGTTCCGCCGAGATCGACACGTCAACGGTAAAATAGCGACCGAGATGACCGATCGAGTACCAACGCAGAATCAACCCGCCCAGAAACAAACAGAAGCCAATGAGATAAAATCCGCCCGGATACGGCACGGTGGTGCCCGGCACAAGCCACACCATTTGGACGCCGAGCCAAAAGCTGACGATGATGACAGCCCAGAGGAGAACAAGCGAATGCCGGTCGCGGGAGGTCGCGCCCGCTCGCTCGCGCCGCGTGAATGCGAGATAAAGTTCCGACAGGCCGTAGATCGCGCCTAGCAACAATGGATCGGGCAATCGCATCGGGGTCGGAGTATTGAAGTAATGGAGTGTTGGTAAGAATCAAGCCATTGCTCCACTACTCAAATACTCCAGCGTCTTAGTAATTGCCAACGCGTAATCCGTATTGGATAGGAACGGATTGCAGTTATGACTCCGGTAAAAATTTGGCTTGGTTATCCGTATCCGCTCGGCGCCACCTGGCTGGGGAATGGCGTCAACTTCACCATATTTTCCGAGACCGCGACATCGGTTGATCTTTGTCTCTTCGACAGCGTGGATTCGCCCCAAGAAAACATGCGGATCCCAGTGACCGAACACACCGATCAGGTCTGGCACGTTTTCTTGCCGGATGTAAAACCTGGACAACTTTACGGTTACCGCGTCAACGGTCCGTACGATCCCAAGCGTGGGATGCGCTTCAACAGTTCCAAGCTGCTACTCGATCCTTATGCCAAAGCGATCGCCGGCGAAATCAATTGGGCCGATGAAATGTTTGCCTACGTCGTCGGCGACAAGTTGGAAGATCTGACGCGCGATTTTCGCGATGACGCGTGGGGAATGCCAAAGGCGGTGGTCATCGATAACGCGTTTGATTGGGGCAATGACAAGCGGCCCGGAATCCCGCTTCATCAGTCAGTGATTTATGAAGCGCACGTGAAAGGTTTCACGAAGCTGTGGTCGAATATGCCGGAGGAACTCCGCGGCACTTACGGCGGTGTGGGCAGCGCGGCTGCGATCGAATACCTGAAGGAGTTGGGCGTGACCGCAGTCGAGCTTTTGCCGGTGCACGCGCATGTCGATGACAAGGTGTTGATCGACCGAGGGCTGCGCAATTATTGGGGCTACAACACGATCGGTTTCTTTGCGCCAGACGCAAAATATTCCAGCAGCGGCGCGATGGGCGGCCAGGTCACGGAATTCAAAACCATGGTGCGCAATCTCCATGCTGCCGATCTCGAAGTCATCCTCGACGTCGTTTACAATCACACCGCGGAAGGAAATCATTTGGGGCCGACGCTTGGTTTCCGCGGCATCGATAATCCCGCCTACTACCGCCTCTTGCCGGAAGATGCGCGCTTATACATGGATTTCACCGGCACCGGAAACACGTTCAACCTGCTTCATCCACGCACGCTCCAGCTGGTGATGGACAGCCTGCGCTATTGGGTGAACGACATGCACGTGGACGGTTTTCGTTTCGATCTCGCTTCCAGTCTCGCACGCGATCAAAATGGGGTGAACAAGCTGCACGCGTTTTTTGAAATCATTCACCAGGATCCGGTGATCTCGCAGGTAAAGTTAATCGCCGAGCCGTGGGATGTGGGCGAGGGCGGTTACCAGGTGGGAAATTTTCCAGTGTTATGGGCGGAGTGGAACGGAAGGTATCGTGATACGGTGCGCAGTTTTTGGAAAGGCGACGAGGGTCGCATCGGCGAGATGGCTTACCGGCTCACGGGTAGTCCCGATCTTTATCAGCATGGGGGGCGCCGGCCTTACGCCAGCATCAATTTCGTCACCGCGCACGACGGCTTCACGCTAAGCGATCTCGTCAGCTACAACGAAAAGCATAATGAGGCGAACGGCGAGAATAACAACGACGGCGACAACAACAACCATTCGTGGAACTGCGGCGCGGAAGGCCCCACCGACGATCCGAAGATCGAGATGTTGCGCGCTCGGCAACGGAGGAATTTTTTGACCACACTTTTTCTTTCACAAGGCGTGCCGATGCTTTGCGGGGGCGATGAATGGGGCCGGACGCAGAAGGGAAACAATAACGCCTATTGCCAGGACAACGAGATTGGTTGGTTTAACTGGGAGCGCGATGAAAAGCAAAACGCACTGCTCGAGTTCACGAAAAAATTGATTCGCCTCCGGCGCGAACATCCGGTCTTTCGGCGGCCGAAATTTTTCCAGGGCCGGAGGATTCATGGCTCGGAGATCAGGGATGTGATGTGGTTTAATGAGGGCGGCAACGAGATGAGCGATGAGGAATGGGCCTCCCCGCTAGTGCGTTGTCTGGAAATGCTCTTGAGCGGCGACACTATTGATGTTCTGAATTTTCAGGGCGATCCGATTCGGGATGAAACATTTTTGCTCCTCTTCAATGGCTACCATGAACCAATCGCATTCGTGCTGCCAGGCGAGGAACACGTGGAGTGGGAACTGATTCTCGATACCATGGACGAAGAAGGATTTTTGCGGGAGCCGCGGAAATTTGCCTCCGGTGACGATGTCGAGGTGGGCGGTCGGGCCGCGTGTGTGTTAAGGTTGGCGATGGGATTGCACGCCCACGCGCGCCGTGAATCGTGGAAAAAGCGACATGTCGATCTTCCAGCAGTGGTCAGGGTTAAAGAAGAACCCGCTGAGGCGAAAAAATCTTAACCATGAACTGGCGCAGCGACACGAAGTGCACAAGGCGGAAAATTATGGCTTGCGCTGAATCCATTGTGACCTGCGTGGACGCTGTGCGAGGTTCAAGCGCGTCGCGGGTTAATATTTCTTTTGCTGCGCATTCTTGCCGCGAGCAACGAATCCAGTTAGAGGAAACGTGATGCGCAGCTTTTCCGGCGCGGACACTATTTGTCATTAATTCACTTATGACACCGACTTCTCTCGTCATTGTGGCGGACCGCGGCAGTCTGAAAGCATACCGGGTGGATGAAACACCAACACGCGGTCCCAGCCTGCATCTCATTCAAGCATTCGACCTCACGGACGCGCACGGGAAACTCATCGACAAGGTGACCGATCTCGCTGGTCGATTTCCAGTGAGCGATGGAGCTGGGCGCCATGCCAATTCGATTGCGGAACGGACGCAACTAGACACGGAAACCGATCGCCGGATTTACAAACAACTGGCCGATCAAATCGTCAAGATTACCGGCCGCAGCGGCAAGGAAGGTTGGTCATTTGCCGCGCCCGCCGAGATTCACGGGGCGATTGTTGATCTGTTGCCGCGGGCGGCGCGCGATCGGATCGTTGAGCACGTGAAATCGGATTTGGTTAAAATTGAATCGGCGAAATTGCCCTCGCATTTTCGCTCGCTCCGCCCGCTCTAACTTGTCATCCCGAATCCCGCGACTGCGAGATGAGGGACCCACATAAACTGATTGATGACGCTTTAGTAATCAGAGTGTTGTTAGCTTCGACTGCAAGGTCCTTCGCTCCGCTCAGAATGACATCGCGTTTACCTTTTGCGTCAGCAACACGCGCTGAGTATTGTCCAAATAATTATGCAACTGCCCGTCAATATTACCTATCGCGGCCTGGAAAAATCGGAGAACATCGACAATCTAATTTTGGAATATGCATCGCGGCTGGAAAAATTTTGCGATCACATCAACCGCTGCGACGTGGCGATCGAGCAACCAAACCACACGCACCACAAAGGAAATCAATTCCGCGTCCGTATTGATGTCACCGTTTCGCGCGGGCACGAATTGGTGGCCGACGAAAAACCAATGGATAACCGCGCACACGAGCCGCTGGCCAAAGTCATCCACGACGCCTTCAAAACGATGGAGCGCCAGTTGCGCCACTTGGTCGAGAAGCAAAGGCGAGAGTAAGGCGCCCGATAGGCGCGATTGAGGTCAACCCTCCCCACCTACGCCGGGGCGCCGCCGAGAGCTCCGGGAAGCGGCGGGGTGACGTCGGGCGCTGCGACCACTTGTTTGGGTGGTTTCTCCGGCGGCATCTTTTGACCAGGCGGCGGACTGATACTCGGTGGCGGATTCAACAAGCGGCCGTGCTTGACGATTTCTTTAATCTGCGAGCCGTCGAGCGTTTCGTACTCGAGCAGCGCTTTGGCGATGACCTCGAGCTTGTCCCGATTCGCCAGCAACGTTTTTTTTGCCGTTTGATACGCTTCATCGAGAATCTTGCGCACTTCGTGATCGATTTCCTCCGCGGTCGCTTCGCTGTAATCGCGCGCGCGCGAAATATCGCGGCCGAGGAAAACGTAATCTTCGTGGTCACCGTACTCGACCATGCCCATCTTTTCGCTCATGCCCCATTCACAAACCATCCGGCGCGCGATCGCGGTGGACATTTTGATGTCGCCGCGCGCGCCATTTGTGATGTCGCCAAACACAATCTCCTCCGCGACTCGGCCGCCCATGCTGACGGCAAGACCAGCGAGCAATTCATTCTTGCGATTCGTGTATTTGTCTTCCTCCGGCAACCACATTGTCGACCCGAGCGAGGGGCCGCGCGGGATGATCGTGACTTTGTGCAGCGGCTCGGTGTGCGGCAGCAGCTCGAGCAACAATGCGTGACCGGCTTCGTGGTAGGCGGTGTTTTGTTTTTCTTTTTCGCTGAGCGCGAGACTGCGGCGCTCTTTGCCCCAGCGAACTTTGTCGCGCGCTTCTTCCAGTTCGGCGAGCGTGATTCCTTTTAATCCGCGACGCGCGGCGAGCAAGGCCGCTTCGTTGATGACGTTGGCGAGCTCCGCGCCGGAATAACCGGGCGTGCCGCGTGCGACTACGGCGAGATCGACCCCCTCCGCGAGCTTCACTTTCTTCGCGTGCACGCGCAAAATTTCTTCGCGGCCTTTCACATCCGGAAGGTTGACGGTGATTTGCCGATCGAAGCGTCCGGGACGCAGCAACGCCGGATCGAGAACGTCGGGCCGGTTCGTCGCCGCGATGATGATCACACCTTCCTGTGTATCGAAACCGTCCATCTCGACGAGCAACGCATTGAGCGTTTGTTCGCGCTCGTCATGCCCGCCGCCCACGCCGTGGCCGCGATGACGTCCGACCGCGTCGATTTCGTCAATGAAAATGATGCAAGGGGCCGATTTCTTGCCCTGCTCAAACATGTCGCGCACACGGGAGGCGCCGACACCGACGAACATCTCGACAAAATCCGATCCGCTGATGGAAAAGAACGGCACATCCGCTTCGCCCGCGATGGCGCGCGCGAGCAAAGTTTTTCCGGTGCCAGGCGGGCCGACCAGCAGGACCCCCTTTGGAATGCGGCCGCCGAGTTTCTGAAATTTTTTTGGATCGCGCAGAAATTCGACGAGCTCCTGCACTTCGTCTTTCGCTTCCTCGACGCCAGCGACGTCGCGGAAGGTGATTTTGTTCTTATCCCGCGCGAGCATGCGCGCTTTGCTTTTGCCAAAATTGAGGGCGCCTTTCCCGGCCATGCGGATTTGCTGGCGGAAGAGGAAATAGAGGACGAGCAGGAAAAGCGCGATGGGCAGAAAGCCGACCACTGTTTGGGCGACAACGTTCGATTCCGTGACGATGGCCGGCTGAATTCCCGCAGCGGCGAGGCGCTCTTGCAGGTTAGTGTTGTAATTGAGGTAGATTGTGGTCCGAAACGGAATCTGCTGAGCAGGGGCAGCGCCAACGCCCTGCTTGATGTAGGAGCCGCGCAAGGTTTGGGTGGGCCGCCCGTCTTCGACCACAAGTTTGAGCGGATAATTTTTGTCGGTGACAATCTGTTTATTCTCCAGCAGCTCGAGAAAACGATTATAGGGGACGTCTTCGACCGGTTGCATCCCTCCGCGATAAAACAACATGGCGAGCGCAATAAAGCCAAAGGCGATCGCGATGAGGATGACGCCGCGCCAGTTAAAATTGGGTTCGCTTCCCCGGGATTTATTCTCCTTTTGGGGGTTGCGATCGGATTGAGACATAAGAAACAATGCGCTTCAAGGGCAGGCGCCGCAAGGGTAACATGAAGGTTTGGCCACCGCAAAGAGCAGGAGCCGTTCCGAGAAGGCGAATAGTGAACATTGCGTCGCTCGTCGATCTCGGTAAAACTTTAATCTAAACCTCGACATGACGGAACTGGTCACATCGGTCGCAGATAAAATCGACCGCGCGGTACAGCGCGTAACGCCATTGGCCTACCGGGTGCGGCGGACGGGCCGCCGGTGGGTGCGTCGCGCCCTGCGCAAGCCGCGCAGCGTATCGGAAGGACCGAACTTGCTTCCGTTGTTGATCCAGGTCCTGGCTAGTTTCTCGAAGGCCGACGGTGTTTTGCTCGAAGAAGAGATCGATTCCAGCCTCGGATTTTTGCGTTACGATTATCCGGAGGCTGTTTATTCGGAGTTGCGCCAATTGTTCCGGCAAGCGCTTTACGAGCAGCAAGATCTCTCGGCTATGGCGCAAAAACTTGGCGCGCAATTAAGCACGGAGCGCAAGATCATGCTGGGTGTTCAACTTTATGACCTGATCTCACAGGCCGGATTGAAGCAGGAGCAGGTCGTCGCTTTTTATTCGTTCATGTCGCAACTGGGCATGGCGGCCCAGGCCATTGACATTGTCTATCAACTGAATGCATCCGAGGATTCCGATCCGTCGATCTATCAGCGCGGCGCCTCACCGTTGGAATCGCTCTCCTTTGCTGCAAACGGGAAAGGAGATGTAACACTAAGAAGTCTCGCGGAAAGCGATCGGCTGCTTGCCTTCCGTTATCACGACCTCATTTTGCTGAAAAATTACAGCGGCCAGAATGTGTCGGTGCGCGGCCGGCCGTTATCACGCGGTGGGTTCTGCCGGATTTATCCGGCCCAGCGTATTCTCGTGGGCGATCAAGTGCTCAGTTATCAAGAGTTGGCCAATTACTTCAACGCTAAGAAAAACGTTTCGCTGCCGCAGATTTTCGTCCGGGTAAATAAGGACGCCGATGAAGTGGAACTGGAGCGCTCCCGCACGCGGGAAAGTGCGCTCGAGATCACGTTCGGACTGAAGGTGCGCGTAAGGGCGTTGCGCGATGTCGATGCTGTGCTCAACGGCGTAAAGATGCAGGCGGGCACCCAGATCGAGGCAACTCTGGAAGACAAGATCCTTTTCCACAACGACAGCGAAATGGATTTGATCGATCTCCGCCGGCGGGCGCGTGCTCTCGGTGGCCGGTTTCAACTAAAGGCATCCAAGTCGGAATATCTCGTCTCCAATAACCCGAGTTTGCTCGAAGCCGACGATATTTTGCTTTCTCCGGGCACGAGCGGTGACGTATTGCTCAAGATTTTCTGCGATTACGACAAGCGGGTCGGCCAGCTGGAAGTGATCGAAGCGGACCGGCCAATCATGGTGGGCGAGACACCGGTGCGGACCTCTGCCCCGCTCAAGGACAGCGACACCATCCGGATCGATATCGGGCAATTTCTCCGGTGCAATTTCTCCGAACGCATCATCGAGGAAGAGCGCAACATCATTCGCAGCCTCGAGGTGAGCGAAGTCACGCACCGTTTCAGCAACGGCGAGATCGGTTTGGAGGGAATTTCGTTTGCGGTGAATCGTGGCGAGCTGGTTTGCGTGATGGGCGCGAGCGGTTCGGGAAAAAGCACTCTCCTCACAGTGTTGGCGGGACAACTTCAGCCTACCCGTGGGCAGGTTCTGCTAAACGGACAATCGCTTTATCCGAACCTCGACACACTCAAGCGTTATATCAGTCATATCCCGCAGGAAGACGCCTTCGACGAACATTTGACGATCGGAGAAAATCTCCAATTCGCGGCTGCGATGCGCTCGCCTCATCTCTCACGACGCGATCGGATGCGCCGGTTGGAAGCAAAACTGCTCGAGCTCGGCTTGGGCGAGCGTCGTGACGCCGTGGTCGGCAGTGCAGTCAAAAAAACGCTGAGCGGCGGCGAACGGAAGCGTCTCAACATCGGCCTCGATATGATCGGCATGTCGGATATTTATCTTTTCGATGAGCCGACCTCCGGCCTTTCCTCGAAGGATTCCGAGCACGTCATCGAGATCATTCGCGGCATGGCGCACAACAAAATCATCATCGTCACCATTCACCAGCCAAGCTCCAAACTTTTCCAGATGTTTCACAAAGCCATCCTCGTCGACAAAGGGGGGCAGCTCGTTTTCTTCGGCACGCCATCAGACATGCTTCGTTACTTTGCCGAAGCGGAACATCAACATCAATTCGGCGCCGAGCTGGGGGCATGCCCCTCCTGCGGAACGACGCGGCCCGAATTTATTTTCGACGTGCTCGAGACGCCGCTGCGCGATTTAAGCGGGGACATTATTTACGAAGAAAATAATCGCGGCCAGCTTGTCGCCGCGCGCCGTTATTCGCCGGAGTTCTGGCGTGACAAGTATGAGGCGTTCCGGTTGATCCAGGACGTCAAACAAGTTTCGCTGCGCAAAGAACCGGTCGCGCCGTTGCCCGCCGCGCCGGCGCAGAAAAAGCGATTGCCCTTTCGCTGGCACGACGAGTGGACGCAATTCCGAACGTTGTTGCGCCGCTCATTCGTGAGCAAATTGCGCAATCGCGCCAATCTCATTATCACGATCGGCGTCGCGCCGGTGCTGGCGTTGCTCATTGCCACTATCCTTCGCTACTCGGACAGCGGGAAATACGATTTCGCCTCTGCTTATCACATCCCGACCTTTCTCTTTCTTAGCCTGATCGTCGCGATGTTCCTCGGCCTAACAAATAGCGCCGATGATATCATTCGCGACCGAGCGGTGCTGCAACGTGAACGTAACCTCAACGTTCGGCTGCCTTACTACGTGATTTCAAAAACCCTCACTCTCGGGGTTTTCGCGCTTATTCAGTCCGTGCTCTTTGTTTTGATCGGAAACTACGTCTTGGAAATCCGGGGGATGTTTTGGGTCGATCTCGGCATCATGCTCATAACAGCGATGGGTGGCGTGTCGCTTGGTCTCGTCATCTCGTCGCTCGTCGCCGATCCCAAAACGGCGGCCAATATCGTCCCGCTCGTTTTGATTCCGCAGATCATCATGGGCGGCGCGCTCATCAAGTACGAGGACATGAACCGAAACCTTGCGCTCGTTTACGCGCTCACGCACTGGTTCTCCGAGCACCCGAGCAAAGAGCAAAGCATGAAGATGGAGAGCAAACTTCAGGTGCCCTTTGTCTGCC
>JBAQJG010000098.1:0-3114 GCA_049300145.1 Chthoniobacterales bacterium
TTACGGGGTCATGATTTACCAGGAACAAGTGATGGCGGCGGCGAGCAAGCTCGCCGGTTATTCGTTAGGCCAGGCCGACCTTCTCCGCCGCGCCATGGGCAAAAAAGACAAGGAGAAGATGTCGAAGGAGCGAAAGAATTTCATCGAAGGCTGCGCGCACACAAACAAAATCCCGGAGAAAAAAGCGAATGCGATTTTCGATTTGCTCGAAAAATTTGCCGGTTACGGATTCAACAAGAGTCACAGCGCAGCCTATGGCGTGATCAGTTATCAGACGGCTTACTTGAAAGCGCATTATCCGGTTGAATTCATGGCCGGTTTGTTGAGCAACGAAATTAACGACACGGAGAAAATTTCCGTCTTCGTCGGCGAATGCCAGCGCATGGGAATTTCGATTTTGCCGCCGGATGTGAATCGCAGCGGCTTGAAATTTATTCCGGAATTAGCTGTCGCCGGGGTCGCTGACCCCGACGCCGTGGACAGCGTCCGTGGCTACAACGCGATCCGATATGGATTGGCCGCGATCAAGCATGTCGGCGAGAGCGCGATGGAGATGTCGATCCGCGAACGCGAGCGCGGAGGGGATTTCACCTCGCTGGAAGATTTTTGCGGGCGACTTGGCTCGCGCATCGCAAATCGAAAAATGCTTGAGAGCCTCGTTAAATCCGGCGCGTTCGATTTTCTTGGTCGCGAGCGTGCGGAACTTTTTGCCTGCATCGATGAAGCGCTCGTCTCGTCCGCGACCGCACATCGCGATCGGGCCGCAGGCCAAGTTTCGCTATTTGATGAAATCGCCGCGCCGATAACATCGACGCGAAGAAGATCGGTTGCGCCATGGAGCGATCACGAAAAGCTTTCCTATGAAAAAGAGTTGCTCGGTTTCTATGTCACCGGACATCCGCTCGACGCCTATGCCGATCTTTTCGCGACGAAAAATTATCGGACGATCGCTTCGTTAGGCGAACTGAATGATCGCGCCCAATTTAAGGCCGCGGGCGCGATTGCGCAGATCGATAAGAAATTCACGCGAAAAGAAGGCAAGGCATTCGCCATTGTTTGGATCGAAGACTTAACTGCGACGCTCGAAGTGGTCGTTTGGAATGATGTTTACGTAAAAGTTTCCGACGCACTTGCACCGGGTCGCGTTGTTGAGATTGAGGGAACAGTCGATGCGCGCGGCGATTCGCTTCGTGCTATGGCGCAAAAAGTGAATGTGCTGCCGGCGGAGCACCCTAACAGCAGCGCGCATAAAAAATCGGCAACTCCAATCGAAGAGCCGGCTGTGCTTTTGCAGTTTTCTCCGGCGACGACAAAAGACGAACTGAGCAAAGTGCGCGAAATTCTCGCCAGTTGTCCTGGTCAACGTCGTGTACAACTGCTTTTCGATCGACCGGCGGGCCATCCGTTGCGCGTCGATGCCGGCGCAGATTTCCGTGTCGATCTGACGCGCGAGCTCGAGGAAAAACTTTCTCGCTGGCTCGTAACGACCAAGTCCGAGCGCCGCAAGATCGCCATTGATCCAGTTGCGACTTAACGATGCTTGGCCCGTTTTCGCGGGCGAACGGTTGGGGAAAGGTGCGATCGGGGCTCGTATCCGAGCACTAACATTTCCTCATCCGTTTGCGCGCCGCGACAAAACTGAAATGTTCGAGTCGCATCACTTTTGTCCAGAGCACCAAATGACCGGCCATTGATGTTTTCGCTCAACGTAACTGTCCAATCCGATCGGAATGCGCTGCCGCTAAAATCGAGACGGTCGATCATTGGAAAGGCGGCTCCGGTTTGCGGAGCAGGCATAAGATTTATTCCAGCAAGGCAATCGATCTCCGCGCGCGGAGTCAAATCAACCATGGGTTGAATCGGGGATACTTTTACGGCGAGCGTTGCCGGATCGCTGAAGTCAACTTCTCCGCGCACGGAAAGATCGACATCGTGCGTGCTGATGTTCGCGAAATCGAGAGACGCGGTCTTGCCGTTGAAAACGAGCCGGCCGGAAGCCGCGGTCGCATGCAGCGGCGCGCCGATCAATTTTCCGTTTATCAGTTGCAAATCGCCCGAAATCTTCGGGTGACCAAGCGTTTCAGAGATCGACATCTTACCGCTCAAGATTCCATCGCCAAACAAATCGTGTGACAAATAGCGCGGCAGTTGAGCGAGGAAGATCGCTGGAAAATCGATGTTGGCTGAGATCGGCTCGAGCGCCGCGCGACTTCGTTCCTGGCCCAGATAAATTTGCGAACTGAGATCGAGCGAGATTGGATCGCTGCCGCGAAAAAGAAACCCGGCTTTGGTCGTCATCATTCCGGAAACGAATCGCGTCTGCATGTCGCTGGACAGACACGCCGGATCGTTCCCCATGGTGAAATCGCGCAGATGCATCTCGGACCACCCTTGCAATGCATCAAGACCGCCGAAGATCGACAACCGCGCGGCGAAACTGCCGCTCTTGGTCACGCGCCCGGTGAGCGCAGTGGAGAGGTCCGCGAGATTGGTCGGCTCGACGGCAAGATCGAGATCGGCCTTTTGCTCGGCATCAAGCGCGTCGAGCAGGCTGCTTCCGTGGAAGATTTTCGAGAGCGAAAACGGAAGGAAAAAATTGCCGCGTAACGTTGGGTTGCCATTTAAGTCGAAAGCGAGCGCTTGTAGTTGGACATACTTGGCCGCGACGGTGGCAAATGCAGTGAGAGACGCATGCTCATTTGCGAGGTGTAATTGGCGGAAAAAAAGATTGCCCGGCGAATAGGCGCCGTCGAGTTGGGCATCGAATGGCGCTAACTCGTTAGGCCGAGTGAGGCGAATCCCGCGGCCATTGATGTGGAAGGCGCCGGAATGTGAGTTGGCATTGCCGTTGCCTGACCAATCGAGTGTGATGGCTCCTTCACGCAGGGCGTCGCGCCATGAAGCGGGCAGCGCCTGCGCGTAATCCGCGATATTGGCGAGGGCGGCTGAAAGTGTGCCAGCATAATGATGATCGGTCACGGTATCCACCTTGCCTTGCGCGCGGATGAAGTCGCTCTGGCGCTCCAATTCCAACCGCTCGACCTCAATCTCCGTCGCCTTCAAATTCAGCTTCGCGCTCAACGCGTCGATCGACGTTTTGAAAAGCTTGAGCGC
>JBAQJG010000099.1:0-1773 GCA_049300145.1 Chthoniobacterales bacterium
CTGTTCAGCAGCGCCACGAGCGTCATTGGTCCGGCAAAAATTACTCGGCAATCGCGCTGCACCTGTTCAATCAGTCCAACGCGGCGAATCGCTTCGGCATAAAGTCCCTCAGTCGGCAAAAACATCAGCGCAAAATCCGTCGTGCGTGGCGGGTTGATGTATTTTTGGCAAATGTCTTTCGCACAACGCTTCAATTGCGTCTCCAGATTTTTCATCGCTTCATCTACCATCGCAACGTCGCCCTTTTCCTGCGCGGCCACTAAACGCTGATAATCTTCGGTCGGGAATTTTGCATCGATCGGCAGCCAAACCGGCGCGCCGTTTTCGTCACCCGGCAGTTTGATTGCAAATTCGACCTGATCGGCGCTCTCTTCGCGCGTCTTCACATTTTTGGCGAATTGCTCCGGCGTCAGCACTTCCTCTAGTAGTGAGCCAAGCTGGACTTCGCCCCAGCCACCGCGGGTTCTCACGTTCGTCAAAACTTTTTGCAAGCCGCCAACGTCACTCGCCAGCTGCTGCATGGCGCCAAGTCCTTGGTGCACCTGCTCCAGCCGGTCACTCACCAGCTTGAATGATTCGCCAAGACGCTTCTCCAACGTGCCTTGCAATTTCTCGTCAACCGTCGCCCGCATCTTGTCGATCTGCTTGGCGTTGTCGTCTTGAAGCTGCTTCAAGCGAAGATCGACAATCGATCGCACGCCCTCGAGCGATTTGCTCAACTCTTCACGCTGCGTTTTAGCCGCCGCGCCTGCTTCCTCGCGATTACGGGAAAATTCGTCGCGCAATCCGCGATCGATTATTTCCAATCGCTTGACCAATTCTTCTTCAACCAGTCTCGAATTCGCGAACATCTCGACGCGCTCCGCGTGTCTGCGAAGCATCAAGACGATTGCTGCAGCAATGAGGACACCACCGATTAAGCCGGCGATGAGATAGATCAGCGGACTCACAATTCGTGATTAAGCGATGCCGCACGGAATTCAAGCTGTAGCGGCGCTCTATGAGCGTCGCAATAATTTCAGCGACGGTCATAGACCGCCGCCACAGTTCAAAACCGCACTTTCACTCCGCCGTATGCTGCCATTCCCAGCGCGGGAAATCCGAAAACCTCTGCGTAATGCTCATTGGTCAGATTGTCGATTCTTCCAAAGATCGACAGGTGTGGGTTAATTTCATATTCCGCCGCGATGTTAACGAAGCTGTAATCTTCGATGTCGAAATTTGGTCCGCCGAAATTAATTTCTTCCCGCGCATTCACAAACTTCGCTGCGATCGTCGTGCGGAGTTTTTTCCACCAAAGATACGAACCGGAAACATAGACTTCGTTGCGTGGCCGCCGTGGCAAACGCGCACCTTGTGGCTGCGAAATGTCGGCTGACGAAGTCTTCTCCGCATCCAGATAAGTGTAGCTGGCGGTGAAAGTAAGATCGGCAATTGGCTGTGCGCGGAATTCTATTTCGAGCCCTTGCGTCTCCGCCGCGCCGAGATTCAACGTTTGGAACTGGCCGTTGAATCCAATCACGTTCGATAAGTCGTTGTGAAAATAAGTCGCACCAACCCTGACTCGGTTTTCCCAGAGTCGTTGTTCGATCCCGATGTCCCAGCCGAGATCCTTTTCCGGCCGCAATCCAAAATTCATCCCAAAAATTTTGTCCTGACTGCTCGGCGGACTGAATCCGGTTGCAACGCTCGAGTGCAGCGTCGTGTTCGTTTTATCGATCTTGTAACTGCCAGCGAATCGATAAGTCCAAACGTCTCCGAATTGATTGAAAT
>JBAQJG010000100.1:0-1951 GCA_049300145.1 Chthoniobacterales bacterium
CTATCGAATTTACCTGACTGACAATCTCCCCTACGACGGCGCGCTTGCGAAAGAAGCCGATAACATCAGCGCCGCAGTCGATCAGTTGATCGAGCGCTTTGCCGATTGGCAATTTGCCAAGCGGGAAGAAAACAAATTCCTGGAAGTGACGCTGCGCAGCGGTCGCAAAGAAACACTTTATCGCAGCGATCTGATCAGCGGCGCTATCATCGCTTCAATTGTCGAGCGCGCCAAAGCGATGGCGATCAAACGTGCGATCGCGACGCAACAAGAAGAGGGCATTCGCGAGACCGATTTGCAGCTCGCGTTCAACGCCGAGTACACGGAGAACGACATCTTCCCGGCTACCGATGTGACGGAAGATTGGCTCAAGTTGATCGATTATGATCCCGAAAACGTCGTGAAAATTGCGCCGGTGCGACCGAGTGCAGATGCGCGATCCCGCGCGATCTCCGGCGTTATCTGATGAGATGGCGCGTGCTCGCTGGCGTTATCATGCGCCGATAAGACTGTAGGGGAAGCTGTTAGCTTCCCGTCTCTATGGGCCAACCGCTGCGATTACCGGAAATTCGATTACCGTTGGAAAAGCAGATCATCTGCTTTGTCACCTTGTGCGTGAAAGATCGACGCAACGTATTAGCTAATCCCGACGTATTCGAAGCCATCAAAGCGACGATCAGACAGTTGCGAGGATGGCATATCTTGGCTGGCGTCGTAATGCCTGATCATGCGCATTGGATAGTTGGGCTGCGCTTGGATCGGGAAATTTCAGGTGGTGATTTTTCAAACGCATTCAAGCGGCTTTTGCGCAAAACGCTAGTTGAACAGGATTGGGAATGGCAGCGCGGCTGTTTTGATCGACTGTTGCGCTCCGATGAGAACCTGCACAGCAAGTGGATTTGCGTGCAAGACAATCCAGTGCGTCATGGTTTGGTGCAAAGAGCAGACGATTGGCCATACCATTTGGATTTCATTAATGATGAAAAAGATAATCTGTAGGGGAAGCTGTCAGCTTCCCGTCCTCCAAACCGGGGAAGCTAGCAGCTTCCTCTACAGGGCCGGCACTGCTGACGGCGTTCGTATGGATCGTCGTGGGGTTGTTAGATTATGAAGCGCGTCTTCGGACTGGAGACCGAGTACGGCATCACCGTGAATGGCGCGGAGAATGTCGATGTTGTGGCTGAGTCGATCGAGTTGGTGCGGCGTTATACTGAGCACGGTGCGCTCATGAAGTGGGATTACGAACTGGAGGATCCGCATCTCGACGCGCGCGGGTTTCGCGCCAAGCAATTGCTCCAGGACGCCGACGAATCGGCTTACTACGAAATCGACAAGAACCGGCCGCTCAGTTTCGAGGAAATCAAAAGCGACCTTGTCCTTTCAAACGGCGCCCGCTTTTACAACGATCACGCGCATCCGGAGTATTCCACGCCCGAGTGCTCGGCGCTTCACCAAATTGTCGCGCAAGACAAAGCTGGCGAGCGAATTTTAGCAGAATGCGCCCGGCGCCGAAATCAGAAGCTGGAAACCGGCCAGGAAGTCCGCCTTTACAAGAACAACACCGATTTCGTCGGCCACAGCTACGGTTGTCACGACAACTATCTCATGCGCCGCGACATTCCCTGGGACCGCATCGTCGCCGGTATTCTGCCCTTCCTGATCACGCGACAGATTTTTGCTGGGGCGGGAAAGATAGGGATCGAAGCGGAGGGCGCAGCAAGTCACCTCGGTGTTTTTCAAATTTCACAGCGCGCGGATTTTTTTAGCGTGCTAGTGAGCATCGACACGATGAATCGCCGCCCCCTCGTCAATACGCGCGACGAGCCCCACGCCGACGCCAACCGTTACCGGCGCTTTCACGTCATCCTGGGCGACGCGAACATGAGCCAATGGGCAACCGCGATGAAAATCGGTACTACGTCTCTGGTTTTGGATTTGATTGAGCGTGGGA
>JBAQJG010000101.1:0-2928 GCA_049300145.1 Chthoniobacterales bacterium
TCCACATTGTTGAGCGGAGCCGAGATCGGAGCGCTCGGGCCGGAAGGAGGAGCGGTCGCTTCTGTTGCAACGACATCCGGGCTTTCGATGTTCGGGAGAGTTCCGATGACGGGAGCGGTGTTCGACATTTGCGATTTGGCAGGTTCAGAGCCGCCTTCTTGCGCCTTATCGCTCACACCGGAGAGCTTGTCAGTGACAACACGAGCAGAAAGTTCACGTTGAAGCTCATCCGCGCGTGCCACATTCTCGTCGAGAGCCTTCTTCAGTTCTCTCTCATTGGTCTCGCTAATCTGCTTAAGTCGTAGAGTTTCGGCTCGCGCGTCGTCGACACGGCGAGAGCTGAGGGAGATTTCGGCGGCCAAATCCCGCGCGAGCTTGTCTAGTTCAGCAGTCTTTGCATCGAGCGCCTGTTTCAATTCGTTCTGATTGGCATCCGCAATTCGCTTAGTTTCGAGCGCCGCAGCTTGAGCGGCATTTTCGCGTCTAATGTGCAGTCCTATTTCTTCGCGCGCGGCCGCAAGATCGTTGGCGAGTACATCTAAATGATGCTGCTGTTTCGTATCAAAGCCAAATACCTTGACAGGCCAGCTTTCTAAAACGCCAAAAATAGAGGCCGCATAACCACAAATGAAGAGGGCCACGGCCGCGAAAGCCATTGTGAAAGTGCGAAGCCTTTTTGAAACAGTCGTTTTCAGCGTTGGGGAATCAATGAAAAACGGCGGATTGCTCTTGTTCTGGCCGGCGCCAGTCGATCGCTTCAACTGCGTTTCAAATTCATCAAGATGTTTGGCAGCCTCGGTCAATGCGAACCGAAGATGCTCACGCTCGGCAACTCGAGGATCTTGAAGCTCTCTCATGGCAGCACCGGGCTTCCGCAAGCCGCCCATAATTATTGAACCATAAATAATCGAAATCCATAAGCCTGAACCCAAACGAAATCGGCCCGATTAGAAGGTGGGTTTCGAACTTGCCTTGATGGCAACCTCCTAAGTCACCTGCAAGTGCGGCGCAACATACGAGCGGACTGAGTTCCATTCAGCGCCGAGCAAGGCGAATAGGTTTGACTGCCATGCCTGCGGTCACACGTTAGAGACATTTAGCGACGTTACCGGCCCAAAAACCGTCTCCGGCAAGTTGGTGTCGAGCCGCAACGCCTACCGGCATTATGCCGCCGGATCCCACGATGTCGGAAAAGGTCGACGCCATCGCGCTGGCCTTGATCGGCGAGGGCACGGCCGAAGAACAGGTGACCTCGGCCGCCGAGTTCGCTGAGGCGCAACTGGAGCCGTTGCGGATTCGAGCGGTCCGCGCAGAGATGATGAGAGATATTGATCTTGGACTTGCAAAGACCCAGGACTTGCGGTGCTTAGTGGCGTTGGACCGCTACGAACAGTTCGCGCACACCCGCCGGCGTCGGGCATCGCACAAGCTTCAGCGTTCGACGCCGGAGTAGTTAGGGAACCGAAGCTGAGCGTTGGATAAACCGATCGCACAGCGCTTTTTTTGACAGAACGAACCCAATTTGATCGCCAACGAGCGGATCAACGTGAGCAGCTCAAAAGTTAACGGTGAGATGATGAGGCCAAGGTTCGAATTTTTTGTCAGAACGAACCCAATTTGGCCCCCCGGGGCAGTGTTGGGCGTGCGAGTTTGTCACGTGCAACTTTGGTGAGCCGCCGCTGGAAGTTGTTCGGCGTTGGAGGCGTCTAATCGTTCGCATGCTCGGTGGGAAATATCGATCAACGCGCGAAGCGAGAGGTTTGTGCCCTTGGTCGGATCGTCATGGTTTTACCGGGCCTTTGCGGCTTTCGGCCACGATCAAACCTATTAGAGCCGCCGCGGCCACACCAAAAGCCCCGCCTACCGCTTTGACGAGCGCGTCCGCCATATGGCCATGTCGGTCCGGGATCGCCAATTGAAGCATTTCCAGCACTCCGGCCGCTACAACGACGAACGACGCGTCAACCGCAAGCCTTCGCGGGTAGGCTAGCCCGAACAGGAGCCCGACGAGTGCGAAAGCCGCAAACCGCTCAATGTTGGGATCGGCGGTAACGCCGGGTCTCATATTGAGAGGCGATATCGTGAAGAAAACGATGAGGGCGAAGGCGGTCCATGCGGCGGTCGCAAGGAGTCTGTGGAGCATGCGCTATTCTCGTTCAGGAGGGGGCGTCGGGCAACTTACCCGAAAAACCAGCTGACGAGAAACCAAGCCCCGCGCGCGATAAAGTAGAGCCAACTCGCGGTCGCAACGAGCGCCGCGAGGGCCCAACCGATTGTGAAAGATCTTCCACGCAATTCCTTCAGCACGGCGTGCGACCGGCTGGCAGATTTGTCGATCCCCAAATTTGGATCGTCTGATTGCAACACTGGCATAAGCAGAACCGATTCCAGTTAGGTTTCGACCGGTAACGCATCATACTTCGTCCCGTTCCGCAGGAACTCGACCACTCGCCCGCACGTGACGTTGCTGAAAGCCCACTTTGCGTGCCCGTTACGTCTTGCCATCCGCAAGGGCGACTCACTTTCCATGAATATGAATCGCAGATGTGACCGAACTTGGACGCGCCCCGCTCAAAGAGTTGTCACGGATCCCAAAAAAATTTGAGCAACACACCAGCGGATGACTGGAGAGTGGTCTCGCTGTGAGCGTTACCGTGATCAATTTTTGGACGGGGTTTTGTGCAATCACAAGCTTGACAATGTCGAAGATGAAGTGGCGCGCACTCGCGGTCATTGTTACGAGGAGCCCGACGCGCTTGCCCATATTGGCCCGATTCCAAAATCGTTGGTCAGCGCATCTTTGGTAACAACATCGCCAAGCGGGAGATTTTAACGGCATCATTTACGACAGGCGGATGAAATCGGCGAGCGGATCGAGCTCAAAATTTCAGGTTTAAAATCAAGAATGTGGATTATACTGCCCCAGTT
>JBAQJG010000102.1:0-8298 GCA_049300145.1 Chthoniobacterales bacterium
GCCATCGAGTCGCCAGTACCACAGCGCGAACACGATCACGTTGGTCAGCCAGAGCAATGCGCCCGAAAACAGCAACTGGAGCGGCGATTCTTTGTGCGACGGCAATGCTCTCACTAACAAAATCACCGATCCGATTAGTGCCAGCGTGGTGATCCCATTGATGAGGATGCCGAGAACGCGATTAAGTGACCGTCGTCCCGTACGATGACTGACGACAGTTGGGACGAGCAAGACAACAATCAATGTGGGCAGGAGCCAAATTGGCCCAACGATCAGCGAACGCGGCAGCGCCAGATAAATTGCGCCCACTGCCAGGAACGCAAGCAGCGCCTGCCAGCGCGGTTCCGGCTTGTCGACATGATCTTGCTCGTTCACCACAAACTCGCAGCGCCGGGCCCTTTTGGCCAATTCCGTTGATACCCTTACGGTGCTGTTGCTGATTGGCGGAGTTTTCTCCTACGGAACTCCATCGCCCAAATTGCCGCGATGGTAAGAATATCGCTGGTGACGTGCGTGGCGCGCACGCTTCCGTAAGTGGCCGGCGTAAGAGTCGGTTCGAGCAGATCGCGCACTTGTTTCGAGCTGGGCACGGTCGCGCCGCTCGAATCGAATTGTTTGATCGCTTGAAGCGTAGCAAACCGCTGCGCCGTGACATCGTGCATGGCATCGAGATTTTTATAGGCGAACAAGGCGAAAAGAATTGAGACCAGCGCGGTGGTGATCGCCGCGGGCTGTTTGCGCAATGAAGAGAACGCGAGCAATCCGCCGATGATGATGACGTAAAGATTCCAGTACGCCTGCATGGAATTGCCGCGCTCGAAATAAAGCTGAATGAGTTCGTTGTAATTCATAGGTTTGTCCCGCGATTATTGCCGGTGGTGACGGCTCGAAGCGAGGAGAAAAGATTCGTCGCAAATACGGGCGTCACGGAGATTAAGCTCGAATTCGGACAGCGCGGAAATCACTTCAGGCCGAATGACAATGGATGGCCGCGCTCGACGAATGATCGCCAGCGCTTCGTCTGCGTCGCTCGCGTGGCCACTCATTATTAGGTACGCGGCCACCGCGGATGCGCTGCGCGAATAGCCGATCTTGCAGTGCACGTAAACGATACCGGGTTCGCACTGCTCGGCGATAAAACTGCCCATCTCGCGCAATTGCTCCTGCGTCGGCGCCGTTAAATCCAGAATCGGTATGTTTCGATAGCAAACTTCGCGGAACGGCGTCGTTTCGGAAAGCTCAGCGCTCAGATCGAGCACCGAGGTTACTCCCGCTCGCACTGCGCCCTTCGCCCCGGCACGACTGAGCTTGCCGCCAATCCAAACATACGGCGTGATCCCATCCCAAGATCGACACTGGCGGCGGTAGTAGAGCAGCGACAAATATTGGCCGACCAGGCACGGACCGAGCACGAACCCGGCGCCCACGGGCAATTCGCCCCCCCGTTTGCGAAAAATAATCGGCCCGACTCCAAAATAGGCAGAGGCTACGATGCCGAGTGCAAGGCCAGGCCAAAAAAGCAAAACGCTCCAGGGTCGAAAAGCTGGGACTAGAGCTAGAACGATCACCGCGCTCGCCGCGTAATAGAATCCGACCCGTCGATTCGCGGTCACCGGAAATTGCGCCGACGATTCGGAAAAAAAGTAAAAGCAATAACCGGCCAGGGCGAATCCGCCGAAGATATCGATGACGTGATGTTGATAAGTCAGAACCGGGGACAGGCCGATCAGCGCGAACCAAACAATTATCGCGCCGCGGAAGAGGCCGCGAGTGTGGCGCAGATAAATATCGGCAAGCAACATCCAGAGCGCGGCGTGCAGTGAAGGCAGCAGATTATAAGGCGCGTCCATTCCGCGAAACCAATCGAAGAGTGCGCCGATCCAGCCGCTTGCGTGTGGCCGTGGAAAAGCGAAGCGCAGCGGGAAAAGCAGGAAACAAATTCCGGCGATAAAGATCGCGGCCGCAACGCGTTTGGCGAAGATCGACAATTCCCGATCGGTGCGGCAAAAAAATGGCGCGGCGACAAAGAACAAATCGATCGACATGTAGGGAAGAACCAGGAACGGGACAAACGGAATACCGCGTTCCCATTCGAAATAAAAAACGCCGACGTCGCTGCGCCGCGACGTGATCCAATTGCAACCGCCGTAAACGACGAGAAACAGGATCGACAAACCCGCAGAAAGGCCGAACGCTTTGACACGCATCCGATTTATCGAGTCCGCGTTATTTCTCCCGCCTCTCCCCTTAGACAAGGGGAGAGGATTGAGGTGAGGAGATTGATTGGGACGCACACGCACCCTCACCCTACCCTCTCCCTTGCGAAGGGAGAGGTGACTCTGGCGTCGGGTCACTGATATTGTTCAAGCCCCGGCGCGCGATCGACACCGTGAACATCCCCCACTGATCGACGTCCATGCCGATCTTTTCGAATCCGGACGCGCGGACCAGTTGATCCATTTCCGCAGTCGTGCGCCGGCGCATGATCCATGGCTGCCCTTCGCGATTGCGCAAAACGCGGGCAATGAATTCCACCTGCGGATGCCAGGGTTGATTGGTGTAAATCAAATGACCGCCGGGCTCGATCGCCTCGCCAAGTCCGCCCAGCGATTCCAAGACAGCGTCATTCGAGGGAAACAATTCGTAAAGCCCGGAAACAATCCCGATCGTCGCGCGCGGCTCGATTGACTCGAGCGAAGCGCGATCGAAGGCATCGCCTTGTTGCACGTTTACATCGGCGAGTCCGAATTCCTGCGCTAAAGCGCGAGCAGCATCGACATTTTCCTGTTTGTAATCGCGCAGCGTTACGCTGATCGAACCGTCCTGGCACTTCTGCACAGTTTCGAGCACGTAGCGCCCCGGCCCGGCGGCGATATCGAGAATGCGCACCCGGCATCTATTCTCACGCGTTTTCTCGATGACATGCCTGAGCGCTTTTTCAAGATTGGCTTTGCGCTGTCGAATTCCGCGCCATCCGATGCTGTTCAGATACGATTTGTCAATCAATCGGCCGAGACCCATCGCGCCACGCGGCTGATTTCTATAAACGTAATCGAGCGACAGTCCCGAATCGAAACCGTGCCGCCAACCAAGATCGACGCCATTGCTCAGACGGCCGGCTGTTTTCAATCCGGCACGCGCAACTGCGAATTTGACGCTGCGGCGCAGCTTCAATCGTTCGTATTCCTCCCAGGTGTAGCCGCTTCGATCGGCCTCGAGAAGTGACGGAACCAGCGGTGCCTGGGCAAAGCGCTCGCGCACGAACTCGCGCAGGCGCTCCACGACTTCCCGCCGATTTGTTTCGTGAAAAATGGCATGATGCGCGCCGGGAAAAATGTGCATCCGCTTCACCCGCGAAGAGAGGCCGTTAAAAAATTTGCGCTGTGCGTTGAGACTGACCACCCAATCCCTGCCCGCGCTCAGCATCAAAACTGGCGTATGAATCGCGCCGGCATCGGCAAGCAGCCGCTTCGCCGTCTCGTGGAGATCGATAAGAACATTGATCGCGATTTGCCGGAAGATGAGCGGGTCGGCATCGTAACGAGCAGCCTGCTCTTTGTCGTGCGTGAGCATCTTCGCCTTGACGTAGCTCTTCACGTAACCCGGGCCGAACAGCTTTTGTTTCAGCCGCAGAACCGGAATCGCGAATGGAACGTAGAGTTTCACGTCAAACGCCGCGGTGGCCAAAATCATTGCCCGAACCGGCGGCGCATAATCGTGCACCCACGCCGTCACACTGATGGCCGCGAGGCTGTGCGCGAGCACAATCATGTTTTCGAGCGCGATGTCCTGCTGCCGCGAAATGTGACGCACGAAGGCGTCCACATCCTTGACCACATCCGCGAAATTATTTGCCGCGCCGCGCTGACCCGGCGAACGCCCATGACCACGCGCGTCCCATGCAAAAATAGCGACGTCGTCCAGGCCTAACGAGTCCACCGTTTCCTGCCAGCGGCCGGAATGCTCGTGGCCACGATGAAAAAGGAGTAGCGCTTTGTTCGTCGTGTTTGCGGGAATCCACGCGCGATAGAACAATTCGGCGCCGTCCCAGCTCGCGAATGTGTTCTCCGTCGCTTCCAACCTGCCGGTTGTAGGGCAGGCGCTCCGCCTGCCAGCCGAGTAGGCAACCGGAGCGGTTGCCCTACAATTTGGATTATCCATGGCTCAATTCGGTTACCGCTTTGCGCAACTCGGCGGCGATGGCGCAAATGTCGATCTTATCGGCGGCACGGGCGCGATAATTGCGCGGCGGGCCTACGGTCAAGCGGACTTTTCTCGGCCGCGGAAAAACCGAGCCTTTCGGCCAGGCGTCAAAAGCACCATCCAGATAACATGGCAAAACGCTCACGTCGCGTCCTGCTACGAGCGCGCCGATTCCAGATTTGAACTTCTGGGTCTCACCGGTTCTCGAGCGCGTTCCTTCGGGAAAAATGATCAGAATATTTCCAGGATTGGCGAGCAATTCGGTACAAATGGAAAGACTTTGTCGCACCTGCGTTTGACGCGCAAACGGCAGGGCGTTGACTACGACGGCTGCAATCCAGATGCGCGGCACGCTTTGAAAAAAATAATCAGCCGCGGCGGCAGGAAACGCGCGATGCAGTTTGCGCAGCGGCAATGCCGCCAGGAGGCAGAGCGTGTCGAGATGACTGCAGTGATTGGAGACGATGATGAGGGAAGCGTCGCTGCGGAGGTACTCGTGGCCGATGATTTCGAAGCGATGATAAGCGCGCAGCCAGGCGCGAATGATCAATGCCGCCAGCGAGCGCACTCCATAAACGAGCATGTCGGGCTCGCGCGGAAATCGGCGAAGCCGCTCAACCAGCGTTTGATCGAGATCGCCCGCGGAATCGTAACGCCACTGCTTCATCGGAGCCCATAATAATAGCCCACCATGTGCATGAACAAGGGCGAGACGTAAATCAAACTATCGATCCGGTCCAGGATCCCGCCGTGCCCGGGGATGGTCGCCCCCATGTCTTTCGTGCCAATGTCGCGCTTGATCACGCTAATGGAGAGATCGCCGAGTTGTCCGCCGATCCCGACGATCAAGCCGGTCAGAATGAGTTGCCACACGCCGAAAAAGGGAAACGAAAACCGAAACAACCACGGCAGCAGCAGGGACACCGCCAGTGCGCCGAGTGCGCCCTCCCACGTCTTCCCAGGACTGATTTCGCTGCGCAGCGGATGACGCCCAAATAATCTGCCAAACGTAAACGCGGTCACGTCGCTCAATTCCGTCGCGAAAACGATGTAGCAAATGAACCCGTAGGCGTTGCTTGCGTTGGCCATGAAACCGAGATGCCCGAACATCCAGCCGACGTAAACAAAGCCTACAATGGCCAGCGACATCCGTTGCAATTCGCCTCGCGCGCGATTCCGCAGAATCGGGATCAGCAGAATCAACGCGACCGCGAAAACCGGCACCGCGACGAAAAAACCATACCAACCCGTGCCCGGCTCCTGCCCGCGTGGATGCGGCATGAGCGAGGCCGCCCCCACCGTCACAATTCCGGCATAGACCGCGCCGGTCATCCACCAATCACGATACAATCCGGAAGCGCGCGCGAATTCTTTGAATGCGAAAATCGCGAGCAAGGTGACACCGGCAATGGTCGGAATGCGCCCGGCAAAAACAAACAGCAATCCGATCGGGGCCATAATCAGCCACGAGCAATACGTCTTCCAGATTGATTCGATTTCTTTTTTCAAACCCCAGCGAAGAAAACCAAGGACCGCGCCGCCGATCGCGAGTGAGATCGGAACGATGCAGAGATAAGCGCGAAAGATGGGATCGTGCAGCGCGATCCGCGGCGACATCATTTTGTTTTATTGTGAAGCGCGATGAGGATCCGTTTCAAGCGCACAACTATCGTTTGCAGACAGCCTGCGATCACGATAAGACATGTCCAATCGAGAATCGTGAAGCCGCCGAGTGATTGGATCGATCCGCCATAAGATCGATATGCATAAGTGAGCCACGCGCCGAGATGAAGCGCGACCATCCGCCACGGTTTTGACATCATTCCGCCAAATTCCCGCTGGACTCCGACGGCTTGACCGAAAAGCCCGACGTAAGCAGTCAGGACAGCGAAGATCGCGGCCCAATATCCGATGAATGGATTCATTAAGCCGCTGTGGGCGACGCCGGCGAAAATCACGATGTCGGAAATGCGATCCGGCAAATCGTTCAAGATTTCCCCGCGCGGACTCGCTTTGCTCGCGGCGAGCGCGACCATGCCATCGAGCATGTTTAACCAGAGCCGCAAATAACAAAATAGCGGTGCGACAATTAACAGCCACGGAATCTGGCCAGATTTCCAAAAACAAATCCCCGCCGCGAACGCCGCCAGGATCGAAAAGTACGAAATCGTATCGGGATGGACCGTCCAACGCACACACAGTTGCGTCGCGCTTTCGGCCGTCCGGCGAAATGCCATGGCGATCGGCCGGCGCGAGATCGGTTTGTAATCCGGCATGTCTTCAGTTTTAGCCGCAAAACCGCGGCTTTTCTTTAATCGTGACAGTGACACCTGGTTTATGAAAGATCGAGATCGTGACCTAACGAAACGCACACATGATAAACATCACAAGAAATCTCGGCATGCTGCTGCTGGCAATTTATCTCATCCTCGTCGGCATCATTGCGCTCTTCCATACAATCGCCATCCCGGTTGTCGTGACGGGCATTCTGGCGCTCGCGGCAGGCATCTTGATCCTCATCGGCAGATAGACCGATCCAGTCGCTCAAACCGGCCCTTTTTTCCGTCGCGTCGACCCCCGGCGCGAAATGCTCGAAAAACTGGCGTGATTGGTATGCAACTTTCTCCTCAACAGGAGATGCGCGTGCTGATTGCTGAGGACGACAAGCCGGTCGCCGGGACTTTGGCCGCCATGGTGAAAAGTTCCAAACACGATGTAGTGGAGATAGTAGCCTCCGGATTGGAAGCCATCCACGCCTACGAGCGGCACAAGCCCGACGTCGTCGTCATGGATTATCTGATGAGCCGGCTCAACGGCGTGACGGCTTGCCGCAACATTTTAGCGAAGGATCCCGCTGCCCGAATCATTCTGGTCTCGGGCGCGATTGGACCCAAAGAATTATCGTCGAGCCATTCCGGTGCTGTCGCGATCTTGCAGAAACCGATAAGCGTGGCACAAATCCAGGAGGTGCTCGACACTCTTGCCTCCCACCGAACTCTTCCCCCTTTCGGGGAAGCCACACGGCCACTCCGCCCCGCCCCGACGAATCCGAGTTAGAAGAGAATGCTCGGATCTTCGCGGCCCGTCTGGAACCAATGGGGAGACCGAGTATTGCACTACGTCGGCGAAGGCGACAACATGATGGTTGATCGCGTAATCCTCGACGAGGATTAAGAGCTAACGTCGTTTGTTTCAATCGCGCCTTTTCGATTCCCCCAGGGAACGGAAAGGCGCGTTCTGCGTACTGGCTTCCGAAGGTTAATGCCAATACATCAATCGCTGCACAGATGGCTCGGGCCGTCGGAGCGACCGAGCAAACCGATCGGTAACCAGCAAATTAGCTTTAGGCCGCGCGACGCCGCCAGCCCACGCAGAACAGACCACACATACCCAGCCCTAGGAGTGCCCACGTGGAAGGTTCCGGCACAGCGAAGAGTTGAAAGGCGTGCTGTTGACCGTTATCAGCCCACCCACCGTTGAAGGGGGCGATGAGTTCATGCCCATTGAACGACGCGTTGGCATTCGTCGTTTCCCAGTAGAACTCAGATCGAGTTTGAAAGGTGAGCGGACCGTTGTGGAGACCGATCCAATAGGTTGTCCCCGCGGCGAGCGCAAAGGGCGTGACGTTAAAGCTGTCGCTGTATTCATTGTAGGTGCCCAATATGCCGGGCTGTATAAACGTTCGAGTAACGGCCCCTCCAATCGCCGCTCCGCTAGCCAACAGCACGCCAGGCGACCCGCCGGCATCGGAATAGATACCCCAATCGATCTCTCCTTGGTAAGAGGGTCCGGGCAACTCTATGTCCCAAAATTTCACGCTCCCAAGGGTCATCGCCGTACCCACGCTAAAATCCTCAGCCTGGATCCACTCAGTCATTTCGTTGCCGCTTAGTTGGTTGGGAGGGCCGTTGTCATAGATAATCTGGCCGTGCGCGCGCAGCGGAGCAAAGACCGCGAGAATGCACGCCATCACGACAGCGAGACCGGCGGGCCGGAAGTTGGAAGTCACAAGAGAAGTTTTCATAGTTTAGCTTTCCTATTGTTGCTCCGCGAAGTACGCGGCTAATCTCAACCGATCATCCAGCCAAAAATCGA
>JBAQJG010000103.1:0-11656 GCA_049300145.1 Chthoniobacterales bacterium
GTTCTGCTGCAAGCTGGAACCAAGGCATTCGGAAAGATCGAGTCGTCTCGTTATGATCCGCGCAAGAACGAGCCACTGAGTGTGGAACTGACATTGGTTTCGGTCAACGGCCATAATGTCGCGGTGAAGACAAACAGCGTCGAGCCGGGAAGCTCGCCGAGCACAGTACGACAGGTGCGGTATGGACACACCGCCGGCACGTTAGTGGTTAACCCGGGGACAGGATGCAGTTTCAGCTTTTGCAACCAGTGACGTTGTAGTGGCTGGTGTTCAACGTGGGTTGCGCGCCCTTTCCACGCGCGCGAGAGAGCAACTGGAAACGTGAAGGAAAACTCGCGTTGCTGCCCTCAACTGAATTCAACCGTTAACGCGATGTTGACGGTATGAGCGTCTGAAATGGCCGTTTTGTGTCGCTCGTGTTCGCACATGCGCGAGAGGCTACAGCTCGTTCGATAGGCCGGGAATAGATCTTAAGTCCGTTGCGTCTGCCATTTCGCCACGTCGGCGTTGTGGGGGGATTGATTTACGCCCGTTCCTCCCGCAACGCCAAACGCAATTCAGCAAACTCGTGCCGTTTTGAAATCGGGAAAGAAGGCTTGAACTTCAATTTCGAAATCTCGTAGAAGATTCGGTGGAGAGAAGAAATGACCAAAGCCCGCCACATTAGGTCATGAAATTGCGTCACTAAGGCAAATGAAAAACCGCGCAAAGCAAAGGTCCCGTCTCGGCTTGGGCTGGGTCCCTGATTTACCCGATAACCGCGATCATCTCTATGCCGCGCCGATGGCGAAACTGGGCCCGCTTCCGTGCAAAGTTGATCTGCGCAAACATTGCCCGCCGGTTTACAATCAGGGACAAATCGGTTCCTGCACCGCGAACGCGATCGCCGCGGCCATCGAGTTTGATCGCACGAAACAAAAACTCGCCGATTTCATCCCGTCGCGCCTGTTTATTTATTACAACGAACGGAGCATGGAGCACAGTGTCCCAATCGACAACGGCGCCCAGATTCGCGATGGAATCAAAAGTGTCGGCAAACAGGGCGCGTGCCCGGAACCCGAATGGCCCTATGACGATACTCCGGCGGACTCGACGACAAACATTTGGCCGGCGGGCGCCAAGCCGGCACGGAAACCTCCGAAGTCCTGTTACACGGACGCGAAAAAGTTTCGCGCCGTGAGTTACCAGCGCGTCGGCCGCTCTCTCACGCAGATGAAAGGTTGTCTGGCCGATGGCTATCCATTTGTTTTTGGTTTCACCGTTTACGACAGCTTTGAGAGCGCAAAAGTCGAGAAAACAGGCGTGCTGAATATGCCTGCGCCGAGAGAAGGAGTCGTCGGCGGCCACGCCGTTCTCGCGGTGGGCTACGACGACACAGTGGAACGTTTCACCGTGCGCAATTCGTGGGGCGCGAGCTGGGGCAAAAGAGGTTACTTCACGATGCCTTATTCTTATCTGCTCACGGAAAATCTT
Source organism: Chthoniobacterales bacterium (assembly GCA_049300145.1). Lineage (GTDB taxonomy): Bacteria > Verrucomicrobiota > Verrucomicrobiia > Chthoniobacterales > UBA10450 > AV133. Next base: position 1,474 of record JBAQJG010000103.1, read on the forward strand.
TCGGACGATTTCTGGACCATCCGCCTGGTGCATTAAATGCCGATGCCCCGCTCAATCTTGTGGCGCTGGCAAAGGCTGGCGTAATCGATATCTCGATCGATGCTGGCCTCCGGGTCCGTGAACCTATCTGATTGGCTAATTTCAACTATCGTTCAACGAAACGAATTACCCTCTCGCCGTTCGTCCTGTGCCTTCAAAGGAAATCACCCCGGTCCTGCTTCGTTTTTAAAAAGACGCGGCGTTTCACGGAAACGCCCGGTCATATTATGACGCCGCTTGTAGAGCGTCTGGGTCAGACGCTGTGGCGGTAACATGTGCCTCGCCGTTGCCCACCCAAATTGCCTTGCAACTTTTTCGCGCAGACCTTCCAGTTTCAACATCTCGGACTTCCCCATGACGACTGCCAACAAAATTACCGTGGTCCGGATTTTGATGATCCCGGCGTTCGTGACAATGGCGATCTATTATGGGCAAAGCATCCAGCGCGGCGAACCACTCGAGTGGCAGCGCCTTGCCGCGATCGTGATCTTCCTGCTCGCCGCCGTTAGTGACGGGCTCGATGGCTATGTGGCCAGGCGATACAACCAGCGCAGTTCTCTCGGAGTGATTCTCGATCCAATCGCCGACAAAGGTTTGCTCCTCAGTGGAATCATCACGCTCAGCATCAGCAATTGGAGCAAGGTCGATCCTGAATATGGCAGATTTCCGGCCTGGTTCCCGGTCCTGGTCATCACGCGCGACGTTGTTATTCTCGTCGGCAGCGCGGTCCTTCAACTACTCATCGGAAGGATCCGAGTGAAACCGAACTGGACCGGCAAAGTCGCAACGGTCTGCCAGATGTGCGCTGTCGCCTGGGTGATGTTGCAATTGCGTTTTCTTCCCCTGCTCTTCGTCGTCATCGTCGCGGGCCTCTTCACTTTGATCTCCGGAGTGATTTACGTGATGGAGGGCGTGCGCCAATTGCAAGCCGAAGGCCACGCGCACGCAAGGCGAGACTAAACTTGGATCGCTCGCGCGCGATGAACGGCCCAACGACCATGCCGAACGTCGCCATTATGGGCCGGCCCAACGTGGGCAAGTCGGCGTTATTCAACCGGCTCGTTGGCCGCAAGATCGCGATCGTTCATGACCAGCCGGGCATTACGCGCGACCGGCTCTCGGCGGTTTGCCTGCGCGGCGACCGGCCATTCACACTCTGGGACACGGCTGGCGCGCTCGGCGCAGGCGAATCGGATTTGGCCGCGCAAGTGCGCAGGGCAGCCGAAGAAGCGCTCGGTGGAAGCGATCTTCTGCTGTTCGTGGTCGATGCAAAACAAGGGCTATCGCCGATCGATCAGGAACTTGCGCGCTTACTGCGCAAATCACAAAGACCGATCGTCCTCGTCATCAACAAGATCGATGACCCGAAACACGAAAATCTCGCGGCTGACTTCGCCTCGCTCGGTTTCGACAATGCCGTTTCAATCAGCGCCGAGCATGGTCGCGGCATTTCTGAATTGCTCGACGCAATTAGCGCTCTTTTGCCCGCAACCGCTTCAGAGATCGAGAATCGAGAATCGAGAATCGAGAATCCGCTGAGCATCGCCATCATCGGTCGCCCGAATGTGGGCAAATCTTCGCTGATCAATTCGATCGTGCGGAGCGAGCGCGCGATCGTGAGCGAGTTGCCGGGAACAACCCGCGACGCAATCGACATTTCTTACGCCCGCGACGGTCAACAATTTCTCTTCATCGACACGGCTGGAATCCGTCGCCGGGGCAAACAGTCCAGTTCCGTCGAAGTCTTCAGTGTGATGCGTGCGGAGCGAAGCATTCGTCGAGCCGACCTCTGCGTGTTGGTTGTCGATGTTACAGTTGGAGTGACAGCGCAGGACAAACGGATCGCTGGTCTCATTCAAAAGGCGCGTAAAGCGGCGCTGGTTGTTTTGAACAAGTGGGACTTACTAAAACTTACTACAGGACCAGTCCGTTCAACTGGCCGATCGAAACATCGCGAAAGGGAGTCGATCAAGGAACTTGTCGGTGAAACTCGTCAGCGAATCTTCTTTCTCGATTACGCACCGGTCTTGATTGCCTCCGCCCTCACCGGCGAGAACATCGGCAAGTTATTTGGACTCATCGGAGAAGTTCAGTGTGATGCGGCCGCGCGAATCGGCACCGGTGTTCTCAATCGTTTATTGCGCGCCGCCTTCGCGGCCAACCCGCCGCCGATGAGGATGGGGCGGCGATTAAAACTGTTTTACGCAGCTCAAGCTAGTGGAATGAAAGATCGGCAAGTACAACCGCCGGAGTTCGTACTCTTTGTGAACGATCCGCGATTGTTGAGCGACCAGTATCGGCGTTATCTGGAATCGCAAATTCGCAAAGCGGAAGCGTACACTGGGCTGCCGGTGATCTTGACGTTGCGCCCGCGCAGCGAAAAGTTGTAGCGGCGGTCTGTGACGGTCGCATTCTTTTCCAAGTTCAAGCGCCGGTCACAGACCGCCCCTATAGATAGAATCGAACATTCTGCCTCTCGCGCCTGTCTCATCACACCATATGAAATCGACTCAGGAGATCACGCACGACGTGCAGGAACTGGGCCGCTGGATCCCGGCGTTGCGCGAACAAGTGGCCCATGTGGTAGTCGGCCAGAAATACCTGGTCGATCGGCTTTTGCTCGGCCTGCTTGCGAACGGTCACATCCTGCTTGAAGGCGTCCCTGGTCTGGCCAAAACGCTGACCGTGAAAACGATGGCCGCCTGCGTTCAGACCGGCTTTCAGCGGCTGCAATTTACCCCCGACCTTTTGCCTGCGGATTTGATCGGCACCCTCATTTATAATCCGCGCACTGGCGAATTCACGACCAAGCTTGGCCCACTTTTTTCCAATCTCATCCTCGCTGATGAAATTAATCGCGCCCCGGCCAAGGTGCAGAGCGCGTTGCTGGAAGCGATGCAGGAACGGCAAGTCACCATCGGCGAACAGACTTATCCGCTCTCCGATCCGTTCCTGGTGCTCGCGACACAAAATCCGCTGGAGCAGGAGGGAACCTACCAATTGCCGGAAGCGCAGCTCGATCGCTTCATGTTGAAGTTAAACGTCGGCTATCCGCAGAAATCTGAGGAACGACGCATTCTCGATTTGATGGCCACTTCCGCGCCCGATTTGCGAGTGAATCCGGTGATCGAGCCTCAGCAAATCATCGCTGCGCGCGATGTCGTCAACAGCATCTATATCGATGACCGGGTGAAAGATTACATTGTCGATGTGGTCTGGGCGACACGCGAGCCCGCGTCTTATAATTTGAGACTCGAGGGACTCGTGCGTTACGGCGCTTCGCCGCGCGCAACAATTTACCTCGCCCTCGGCGCACGTGCCCACGCCTTTCTGAATGGCCGCGGCTACGTCACGCCGCAGGACGTCAAAAGCATCGGCCCGGACGTGTTGCGCCACCGCATCATCGTCAGCTACGAAGCCGAGGCGGAAGCGGTCACGAGCGAAACCATCATCGAAAGGATTTTTGCGGGACTACCGGTACCTTGATCAGCTGTGAGACGTGATTAGTGAGAAGTCGTTATGGCGATCGCCAGGACATTTCGAGACTTGAAAGTCTATCAGCTAGATGAGGAAGCAGCTCAGATGATATTCCTGTTGAGCCGCCAATTTCCGGTAGAAGAACGTTATTCTCTAACCGATCAATTACGGCGTAGCTCGTGCGCAGTGAAAGCAATGGTTGCGGAGGCATGGGGCCGCCGCCGTTACAAAGCTGTGTTCGTCAATAAGTTGGATGAAGCGCTCGGGGAAGCTACTGAAACCCAGTCGTGGTTGGATGACGCACGAAGGTCCGGTTATCTATCCATAGAGCAATTCGAGGCGCTTGATTCTAAATATACTTCTATCGGGCAAATGCTTTCCCGAATGATCGACCGGGCCGACGACTTTTGTAAGCACGCGCCTTCCACGGACTACCGAGCTCTTTCGCCACGAGTCACCGAAACCGAATCCTCTGCAGATGCGTTGCCGATAGTGGACGAATTCTTCAAGTAACGCTCACTTCTCACTTCTCACTTCTCACCATCATGGATACATCGGAGATCTTAAAAAAGATCCGCACGCTCGAAATCAAGACACGCGGTCTCGTGGAGACGGCGTTCGCCGGCGATTACCACAGTGTCTTCAAGGGGCGCGGGATGAATTTTGAGGACGTGCGCGAGTATCAACCGGGCGACGAAATTCGGACGATCGATTGGAACGTAACGGCGCGCCTCGGCACCGCATTCGTAAAGAAATTTACCGAAGAGCGCGAGTTGACCGTGATGTTGATTGTCGATGTTAGCGCGTCAGGAAATTTCGGCAGCACGTCGCAATCGAAGCGCGAGCTGGCCGCCGAAGTCGCATGTCTGCTCGCTTTCAGCGCCATCCGCAACAACGACAAGGTCGGCCTGCTTCTTTTCACCGATCGCGTTGAGCTTTTCATTCCGCCGAAGAAAGGTCGCTCGCATACGCTGCGGCTGATTCGCGAAATCTTATTTTTCAAACCGGAAGGCCGCGGGACGGAGCCGGCATTAGCGCTCGATTCGCTGAACAAGATCGTGACTCGCCGCGCGGTCGTCTTTTTTATTTCCGATTTTCAAGCACCCGATTTTTCCCAAGCGCTGGCCGTGAGCGGACGCCGGCATGATCTTATTGCGATCCATGTTCAGGATGAGCGCGAGAAAGTGCTGCCGAATATCGGCATCATCACGCTCGAAGACGCAGAGACCGGCGAGCAAATCGAGATCAACACGGCTGATCGTGCGACGCGGACGCGCTTCACCGATTTCGCAGACGAACACAAAGCGGAACTTTCGCGCACGCTGCGGCGAAACAACATTGACGCAATCGTATTGCGAACGGGCGAGGATTATTTGCCGGCACTGCGCTCATTCTTCAAACAGCGCGAGCGCCGCCTTGCGATTCGGTGAATGAAGATGTCGATCTTGTTTGTGTCGTTCTTTCTTGCCCAGGAGTTTCACGAAATCGCCCCGCCGGTTGATTATTCGCTCATTCCGCGGTGGGTGATTTTTCTTGGGACGTTCGCCGCGCTAACGATCGCCGGCCTGATCGTCTGGCTCATCATCCGATCGCGTAAGCGGGCTGTCCCAACGAAATCGGCGCGGGAGCGCGCGCTGGACCTGCTCGAGCGCATGCAGAGCGATGTGGAGAAGATGCAACCCTATCGGTTCAGCATTCGCGTTTCCGATGTCCTGCGGAGCTACGTGACGGAACAGTTCCACCTGCCGGTCACCCGACAAACCTCTGTCGAGTTCCTCAATGGGCTAACCAAGGCGTCGCCCTTTTCGGAGGAGGAAAAATCACTGCTCGAAGACTTTTTGAACCGGTGCGATCTGATCAAGTTCGCCCGTTACGAAGCAAGTGCGGCGGACAGCACGCTGTTATTGGAAGAAGCAACGCGCTTTGTGAAAGGAGGGCAACTTGCGACTGTTTGATTGGTGGCCGGCGAACTCCGCGTTGATGTTCGTGCATCCGTGGTTGCTCCTGCTGCTGCTCGCGATCCCGTTGCTCGCCTATTTGCGCGGCAAACGCGGAGCCGCCGCCGCATTAACGTTTTCATCGACGGCAACGTTGCGCGCGCTCGGGAAACAGAGCGCCGCCCGGGCCGGCAAGATTCTGCGAACGCTGCTGCTCGCAGCTTTGGCAATTTTTGTCATCGCGCTGGCACGGCCACAGTTGGGCAACAGCCTCACTCAAGTCGAAGCAAGCGGGATCGACATCATGCTCGTGCTCGATGTTTCCGGGTCAATGTTGACGAAAGATTTTACTATCGGCGGCGAGGAAGCGACGCGAGTCGATGCGATCCGTGAGGTGACGAGAAAGTTTATTGAAGGCCGTCCGAACGATCGCATTGGAATCATCGCTTTCGCCGGCCGGCCTTATGTTGTGAGTCCGATGACTTTGGATCACGACTGGCTTTTGCAGAACCTGGAACGGGTGCGCATTGGACTCGTGGAAGACAGCACGGCCATCGGATCGGCCATGGCCGCGGCGGCGAACCGGCTGAACGACAAACGTTCGAAGAGCCGCGCGATCGTGCTGTTGACTGATGGCGAGAATAATGCGGGCAAGATTCCGCCGAATACCGCAGCGGAAGCGGTGAAGGCGCTTCACATCCACTTCTACGCAATCGGAGCGGGCATTAATGGGATCGCGCCGGTGCCGATCTTTACCACCCGAGGGCCCTTAACGGACGCGCTGGGCAACATCCTTTACCAAAAACAGCCGGTAGAATTCAACGAGGCGGGTTTGAAGGAAGTCGCAAAGATTGCAGGCGGACAATTCTTTCGCGCAACGGATGCGAAATCGCTCGAGCAGATTTATCGCGACATCGACAAAATGGAAAAATCGACCGTAAGCGTGAAAAAATATCAGCAGTACCGCGATCTCTTTCCGCTTTGCATCATGAGTGGCTGCGGTTTGTTGCTTGGGCAGATTTTGTTGTCGCAAACGATTTGGAAAAAATTGCCGTGATGAAGATGTCGATCTTACGAGAAACGTGGCGCGACTTTCCAAGTGGCGATCCCGCGAAATGGCAAGTTGGAAACTTGCCCCAGCCATGAGCTTGGGCGCACCGCAATGGCTTTGGGGTTTGCTCGCGATTCCGCTTCTGGTCGTCTTGTTTCTGAGCGCGGAGAAACGCGGCGAAAAGCGTCTGCGTGAATTTGTTTCGGCGCGCCTGCTGCCAGAGTTAGCCGGAACGGTGAACCGGTTTCGTCGCGTGTTGCGATTCGCTTTGCAATTGCTGGGTCTCGCATTTGCGCTCATCGCCCTCGCGCAGCCGCGCTGGGGTTACACGTTCCAGGATGTAAGGCGCAAGGGCCTGGATCTGCTCATTGCCGTAGACACGTCGCGCAGCATGCTCTCCAACGACGTTCAGCCGAATCGGTTGGAGCGGGTTAAACTCGCGGCGCAGGATCTGATTAGCGAGCTACAGGGCGATCGCGTCGGCTTGATTGCTTTCGCCGGGCGCGCCTTTTTGCAAGCGCCGCTCACAATCGATTATGGCGCAGTCGTGGAGTCGATCAATGATCTCGACACAAAAACCGTTCCCGAAGGCGGCACGAACATTTCCGAAGCGATCGCCCTGGCCGCGCGCACGTTCGGCAAGAGCGCGATGGGAAATCGCGCGCTGATCCTTTTCACCGATGGCGAAGAGCTGAGCGGAGACGCCGCGAAGGCCGCAAAGGCTGCGGCCGACGCCGGTGTGCGGATTTTCACCGTCGGCGTGGGGACGCCACAAGGCTCGCTCATTCCGATCACCGGCGAAGATGGCGAAACGGCCTTCGTAAAAGACTCGGCGGGACAAGTGGTGAAATCGAAGCTCGACGAAAACCGTTTGCGCGAAGTCGCGCAAGTTAGCGGCGGAATTTACCTGCACATGGAAAACGGACCGAGCACGATGCAGGAGATTTACAGCGAAGGTCTCGCCAAAATGCAAGCCGCCGAGTTCGATGTGCGTTTATCCCGGCGGCCGATCGAGCGCTATGAATGGCCGCTGGGCGCGGCTTTGATCGCGCTCGCATTGTCGATTTTGATTGGCGAGCGCAAACGCGCGCGGGCGCCTGTGCCTTCGCATGCGCCACTGAAGCTCGCGCCAATAGCTGCGGCCCTGCTTCTGTTGTGTTTTCGAAATGCTGCCGCTTCCGCGCCGGGACTCCAACTCTATCGCGACGGAAATTACGCCGATGCCTACCGCAGTTTTCAGGAAGACTTGCAGAATCATCCCGATTCATCAGAGAAAGACAAAATGCAGTTCGATGCTGGAACTGCCGCTTACAAACTGCGCGACTACGACAAGGCGTTGCAAGCTTTCAGCGACGCACTTCTCTCAACAGACAAAGGCCTCCAAGAAAACAGCCATTTCAACGTGGGGCGGACATTGGAAGAGCGGGCCGACATGGACAAGAGCGACGAGGACGCGCTGTCTGATTTGCAGAACGCACAAACGCACTATGAAGATACGCTCAAACTTGATCCTGCTAATAAAGCGGCCAAAGCCAATTTGGAGGCGGTGAAAAAGAAGATCGAAAGGCTTAAGAAACATCCCAAGGAAAAACCTCCGCCACCGCCCCAGCAACAAAAGGATAAGAAAAAGAACGATTCCAATCAGGAGCAGAACGGAAGTAATCAGCCCCAACAAAACCAGCAACAATCACAGAAAGATCAACAGCAACAACAGAATCAGAGCCAGAATCAGCAACAACAAAAGGATCAGCAACAGCAATCCCAAGACCGGCAATCACAAGATCAAGCGAGCAGCAGTCAAGATCAACAAAGCAAGAACGATAAATCTCAAGCGAAGAACCAACCTCAGCAATCGAAGCAACAAAACGATCGGCCAAAGCCCGAAGAAAGTCCGTCTCCATCTCCTGGCCAACGGCAAAAACAACCTTCCTCATCTCCTTCTCCCGACGAGAAAAAACAAAATCAGCCGCAGCCGGGAAATGAAGGCGAACAGCCATCGCCAACTCCGGGCACAGGTGACAATGAAACGCCTTCGCCCTCGCCAGGAAACGGCGAAGAAACAGGCGAAAATCCCACCCCTTCCGTCACTCCGTCGGGGTCGCCGCAGAAAAAACTCGCCGGTGCCGTGAAAGGGGCAAACGAAGACAAATCACAAAAACCTCCGGAGAAAACCGCCCAGGTCGCCGAGGCCGAACCGGAGAAGGAAGGTCAAATGAGCGAACGCCAGGCTGAGGCGCTCGTCCAATCGATGAAGGATGAAGAGGCGCGCGTCCGACTTGATGAACGCAAGGCCACGCGCCATGTCTATAACGACTGGTAGGAACGGAGAAGGTTGATGGTTGATTTCAGATGTCGATCTTGAAAGCAGAAGTTTGCATGAACGGAACCCGTCGGAGACGGACGGCTTGGCGTGCCCTCTTGGTTGGCACGCTGGGATTTTTTGTCGTTGTGTGTGCGTTCGCCGATTCACCGAGCGCGACGGCGGTGCTGAGCAACTCCGAAGCGGCCGTCGGCGAGACGGTGCAGTTGCAAATTAGAGTGACGGGAGCTCGCAGCGCTGACGCGCCCGAAAAAATCGCGGTGGACGGTCTCCAGATTTATCGAACGGGCACATCGCAGCATTTCGAAATGAATAATTTCAACGTCACTTCAAGCGTGATCTACGACTATACGATCCTGCCAATGAAGGCAGGCACGTTCAAAATTCCGCGACAAACGATTCGCCTCGGCAGCAATGCAGTGGATACACCGGAATTGACGTTAAACGTCGCCGATTCACCTGGCCGTTCGTCTTCCTCCCGTTCCAATCGACGAGAGGCGCAACCGGAAAGCGCGAACCAGCTTGTATTCGCCGAATTAGTCGTGCCAAAGAAGGTTGCTTTTGTCGGTGAAATGGTCCCGGCCGAAATCCGGCTCGGGTTCGACCCGCGTGCTCATCCGGAGCTGGCCGACGGCCCCGAGATAGCCGGGCAGGGATTTACCACGCAAAAGCTTCAGCAAGCCCAACAAAACCTGGAGACAATTAACGGCAAAACTTACGACGTGATCACGTTCAAAACTGCGATCGCCGCGACGCGCGCAGGAAGATTTGAAATCGGTCCCGTCAAAGCGAAGGCGCGCGTGTCAGTTCCGCGAAGGCAAACCACGCAGCGCTCGCGGGGCCGGCCCTTCGATCTATTCAATTTGGACGACCCCTTCTCTGATCCGTTCTTTGCGGATCCATTCGGTCGATTGGCCGAGCGCCGGGAGGTGGAGATGGAAAGCGAACCGGCCACCTTCGACGTGAAACCGTTACCACCGAATGCCCCGCCAAACTTCTCTGGCGCGGTCGGAAATTTCGTGATGACGACGGAGGCGAAACCGAAACGTGTGCAAGTGGGCGATCCGATTACAGTAACATCCACAGTTTCCGGTCGCGGCAATTTCGATCGCGTGAATGCGCCGGCACTCGAAGACGACCAGGGCTGGCATAAATATCCTTCCTCTTCCAAGTTCAAGCAGGACGACGAGGTCGGCATCAGCGGTGCAAAGACTTTTGAGACTGTAATTTCACCGAATGAAAAGAAGCAGGCTCTCCCGCCTTTGGGCTTTTCGTATTTCGATCCGGTTAAGGAAAAGTACGTGACGCTGCGGAGCGATGCGATGCCGATCAGTGTCGAGGGTGGCGCCGCACCGGCGG
>JBAQJG010000104.1:0-4209 GCA_049300145.1 Chthoniobacterales bacterium
CCCATCGTGCCCTCATTGCAGCGGCAATTTTTGCACGGGCTTGAGCAGACATTCGTGGTTCGCCGCTGCGACGTGGGAAGCTCGAAGAGGAAGTCCACAAAATAGCACCGAGACGCTTTTCGAGTAACCCAATTTGACGTCGGATGCTGACAGCTTCTTCCAGTGATTTGAGAGATATATCCATGCAGTCTCAATAAGGATTCTGTAAATATTTGGCAACTAAGTTTTTCGGTAGTGGGTCAGTTTGAAATCTAAGACGAAGATGAGGACTAGTGATTTTGGGCAGGCGAGGTCGGCTTGATTACGTCAATTCGGCACCTATGCTCCCCGCATTTAAGCCGCTGCCCAAAATTAGATAGTGTACTATTCGCTACTAATCAATTAACGCGATGATCTCCCGTATTTCCCAAACATGATCGATCACGCCAGCTTCCATTGCTGGGGTGACGCGCAGTGTTTGGTGAATCCGGCAAAAATTGTAATACATGAAACAAAGCGCCAGCGCGTGCTCGTGATTTTCCAGCTTCTTTGAGAATCCATCGCCGTCCCGGTCGGAATAGTCCATCTTGCGAGGATCGGTGTCACCTACATCGTCGAAGGCGCGAGAGACTAATGTTTCAAATTAGGACACTACCGAAAAAACACGTTTACGAAGTTCGACCGCGCAAGGATAAGCGCGGCGTCGATTTAATCTCGGACGTGTTGGTATCCGGCACGTTGTGGTACGGCGAACCTAACGGCGTCAACAACGCAGTCGGTTACGCGAAATTCTTCAGCCGCTCACATCCTGTTGTGATTCGCGTTTTCGATGAATCGGACGCTGTGATCGAAACGCACGAGCACCCTGGGGATTTTCAGGAGCCGTGAAAAAATTCGCGCCCCAATCCTTTGTCAGGCCAATCAAGATCGACGTTGAGCGGTTAAATAATTCACCACGACCTTTTCGGCTGCCGCTAAGGCTTCATTAAGCTCGGTTTCGCTCTGCGCCTGCAATCTTTCCAACTTGGCCTCTATCTCTGCTTCGGCTTTGGCAATCACGGCTGCGCTGGCCTCCCGCGCCTTGAGTCTTTTCCACTCGGCTATATCAGCTTCGATTTCGCTGAAGGTAATTTTTTTATTGCTGCTCTTCGTCACAACTTTCTCCGGTTTTGTGCGGTTCAAGGCCAAAAAAAGACCGCTGGGACTGAGTTACCAATCCCGGCGGTACGCACAAGATGCATGAAAACAAACTAACCGAAGAAACTATTGCAGCACAAACTCGTCAAGATTGACAAGGTAAATCGCCATCCAAAACGCAAATCCCTGCTAGCAGCAATCAAGCTCGACGTTGAGGGGTTGAAGAATTCACCGCGACTTTTTCGGCTTGCCCCAAACTCGGATCGAGCGGTAGAACCCATGCTCACAGCAATGCTTCTGTTAAGCCATATCGTTCTCGCCGAGGCTCAGAGTGATCGCCTGACTGAGACGCTGCTCGGCTTCTTGCCGATTCTGCTGTTTCTCGGTGTTTTATATTTCGTCTTTCGTTCGCAATATCGGTCGCCAGCCGCGAAACTTATGCGGGAGGAAAGAGAGCGTCACATTCAACACATGCAAAAGATGGAAGAGTTGGCGGAGCGCATCGCGAAAGCACTTGAGCGAAACCAGTAGGTCTTAAGCGGGCGATGCAGCCGTCTCGTGAATTTCTCGCTGCGAAGGTCTCGGAGTGACCGCTGCAACCCCACTCTTACGAAGTCCGACCGCGCAAGGATCATCGCGGCCTTGATCTAATCAGCGATGCGCTGCCATTTGGCCGCTTGTGGTACGCCGAGCCAAACGCAATCAGCAATGCAGTCGGTTACGCGAAATTTTACAGCCGCATTGTGTTAGTTAGGGTTCTCGCTCCTGAACTAGAACAGGCACCCAATTTATGCGCACAGCGGTAGGCATTATCATTGCTGACCACTTGCCGGGTGTGAAAACCCATCGGCTAAATGCCCATGTGCTGTTTCTGTCCAAAATCGCCCAACCTGCCGATTTGATTGTTGTAACTCGGCTCACTCGACCCGTTTTCAAATCAATATCGAGCCGATACAAGCCGTCACCGCGATGGTTTCGCGACCAACTGGCCGGGTCGCTCGGCTGCGCCCGTGAGGGGTAGGGTGGGGCGCACGCCCAAATTACGTCACGCGCACACAACGCGTTCGGTTGGCGTTTGCCATGAGCGTCTATGGCGTAGCCGTTGTCGATAGGCAGGGCAATGTAGGGCACTGGTTCACTGGCTCTGGCCGTAAAAGCGATCAATGTGATCGCAAACATTGTTATCAGTGTTTTCATTTTGTTTCCCTGCGTTGTGCAGCACATCACCCGCGCAGACTTTTGGTTGGGCGTGATTGGTTGTGGTCGCGCACGCCAGCGAAAACAATCCGACAGAGGCGGAGTCACGGAACTGCTTTTACCCCGACGAGGCCGTCGCCAGCAAGCCCAAAAAGTAATCGCCCTAAGGCGGCAATTTTGCACGGCTAAAGCGTTGCACATTGTTGCACATCCGCCGGAATTCACGCTGTCGAAATCTTTGGCAGTGTCAGAACAGCGGATTGAGATTTCGGGTATTCGATAAATCGGGCACTGTGATTGAAACGCACGAGCACGGTGGGGATTTTCGGTGTTGGTAGGCTTTGAGTATCGCTTTATGTAAGACGCTCGCTTCCGCCGTATTGAAGATCGGGTCGCGGCTTGTGATCCTCATGGAATAGCACTTCGTCGAGTTGGCGCTTGTCCACCATTTCGCCGCATTCTGTGCACTCGTAATAATGTTTTCGTTCTTCTGCGCTCAGGTCTTCAAACTCTGATTTCATCATTGTGCTTCAACTCTGCATATTATAGTTAGAAGCAACCTTGCTGTGAACCAAATTTACGCCAACGCGAGGTTGAGCGAACGGGAGACAGAATTATTGCGGCTGCTTGGTGATGGCAAAACAACCTCGGAAATCGCCGCGAAGTTGAAGATTTCCCTGAAAACTGTTAACGAGTATTAAGCCCGGCTCAAACAAAAGCTGGACGCACCCAAGTTCAACCAACTCTTACGAATCGCGGTTTTGTGGCGTGCGGGCGTTGCTGAAATCGTCGTAAGAAGCGTTCGCGGGGAATAAACGCCAGCGGATTCGAGCCTCCATTCGCCCCTCGCTGTCCGTAAAACAAAGCTTGACGCATTTTCGCGCGGCTGGTAAAAGCCTCTCGATTACGTCACCCGACGTTTCAACGCATCTTCGGCCAGGCTGAAGAGCCTGTGGGGTTGATCCTTCGCTGGAAAGCCGCTTAACGCGATCTCCAGATCATCCAACTGGAGCCCAGAGGCAGCCGATGTGAGGCCGCTTTTCAAAGCGCCTCGTGCGGATGGTTCCTGGTTCCGTGCGGAATTGGATAGCAGTTAATCCAAAAAATCCAGCTTACAAAACATGAAACTTCATCTCAAAGCCAAAAGAGGCTCCGGTTTCAACTCGGAGGTTTTCTATATGAAATTGAAAAGATTCGGATCAGGTCGGAAAGAGCTGGTATTCGCTGGCCTTATTTTGCTCTGGTTCAGTATGAATAGGATGCAGGCGCAGGCGCCGCACTATGTCGTCATGGACTTAGGCACACTCGGCGGCACTCACAGCTCTGGCAATTGCATTAACGACGCCGGGCAGGTAACGGGAGAGTCATCTGTCTCGACGAGCGACAATATCTCCCATGCGTTTTTGTATTCGAACGGGGCGATGAGCGACTTAGGCACACTCGGCGGCACTTACAGCGGTGGCAATCGCATCAACAACGCCGGGCAGGTAACGGGAGACTCCAGTTTATCAGGCGACACTGCCGTCCATGCGTTTCTGTATTCGGACGGGGCGATGAGCGACTTAGGCACACTCGGCGGTGACAGCTATGGCTTTGGCATCAACGACTCCGGGCAGGTGACCGGCCAAGCTACCACGACGGATGCCACGCATGCTTTTTTGTATTCGGGTGGGACGATGTACGATTTGAACTATCTCGCGTCCGGTAATATGGGTGGCTTCAGTGCGCTTGAAGCGGGCTACGCCATCAACAACAACGGCTGGATCACGGGCATTGGCTTAACGTTAGACGGACGCGAACACGCCTTTCTGGCCAGGCCTTCTGTCCCGATCGTCACCACTAACGCAGCAACTAATGTAACAAGTTCTTCAGCCACACTCAACGGCACGGTCAATC
>JBAQJG010000105.1:0-8490 GCA_049300145.1 Chthoniobacterales bacterium
ACTGCGGCGGCGTCGACGGCGGCGCGACCGGTCACCCTCGCGGCGCCGGCCCGGCCTAATCGCATCGCGCAAATCGCGCGCGTAGGAAGCGTTAACGCGAAAAAAGGTGCGCTCCACGTCTTCCATCGATCGGATGCTGGCTTTGTTCGAGAGCACGTAGCCGACCGAGATCAGCCCATTCAGCGCATCGAGAAACTCGGCCGTCTCCATTTCCCCGATGCTTTTCACTATTTGTTTTCCGGGAGTGGACGTGCCCGAGAGCCCCATCGTTTTCAGAAGCGTGATCTCGCCGCCGCTCAAATTAATCTCGCGCCGCACAATCCATTCTTCGCAGCGAATCGCATGCTGTCGAGCAGCTTATCGCGCGAGACGCCCTTGCGCGTCCTCTTCCAACCAATGCCAAAGTCGTTCGAGCCGCTCGCTCACTTTCGCTTTGATTTTTTCAAGCTCTGCCATCTCGAATTTTCCTTTCACCGGCCGCTCCTGCGCGAAAAGGTAGAACTTGATCTTTGGTTCAGTTCCCGACCCTCGCACCGCAATCTTTGTCCGGTCTTCCAACTCAAAGATCGACATCTTCTCTTTCGGAATCTCGTCGCCCTCAATGTCGCGGATTGTTTCCGTGGCGAAATTCCTCACCCGCGCGACTTTCGATCCAAGTATCTCCTTTGGAGGCGTGCTCACGTACGATTCAACCAATCGCGCGATTTTGTTTGCGCCTTCGGCTCCTTCGAAAACGAGCGAGCCGGTTTTCTCCCCGAAATAACTGAAACTGGCAAAGATTTCATCGAGCAACTGATCGATCGTCAGCCCGCGCGATTTTGCGTAGGCGGCAACTTCGCAAAACATGATCGTCGAACCATTGCCATCCTTATCGCGCACGAAATCACCGGCGCTGTAACCGTGACTTTCTTCTCCGCCGAAAATGTAAAACGAAGAATGCGCCAACCGGAGTTCTCTCGTTTCCTCTTCGCTAAGATCGACATAATTCTTTCGAGAAGCTTCGGGCAATGCAGCCTCATATTTGCCCAGCTTGGCAGCGATATATTTGAAACCGGTGAGCGTTTCGACGCAGCGCAAACCGTAATGCTCCGCGATTGCCTTCAACAGATCGGTGGTGACAAATGTCTTGATGATCACGCCGCGCGACGCGTTCTCTTTCTTTAAGACGCCGCGGTCAAACAGCGCCTTCACGCGATACCAGGCAAGGAGCGATCCGATTTGATTGCCGGTCAGCAATTTCATTTCGCCCGATTTCGTCCGAATCGCGACGCCGACGCGGTCGCAATCCGGATCGGTCGCGATGACGAGATCGGCATTTCTCTTCTGCGCCAGTTCGATCCCCTCTTGCAACGCCTCCGCGTTTTCCGGGTTAGGGGATTTCACGGTCGGAAAAGCGCCATCGAAACGGTCTTGCTCTTCGACGAGTTGAAAATTGAAACCGAGGCGCTTAAGCAGCGGCTTAATGATCACGCCGCCCGTTCCGTGAATAGGCGTGTAAATAATGCGCAAGGATTTTGCCGCGGGAATGACACTTGGATTAACAATCAGCGTCTCGAGCCGCTGCATGTACGCTTCGTCGACGTCGTCGCCGAGCGTGGTCACCGTTCCTTGGCGATCTTTTGGCAGCGGCACGAATGTTTCACTCGTGATCGCGTTCACCTTTGCGATGATGCCGCTGGCGTGCGGCTCGATCACTTGCGCGCCATCGCTGAAATAAACTTTGTAGCCGTTGTCGTGCGGCGGGTTATGGCTCGCAGTGATGACAATGCCGGCGCTTGCATTCAGGTGTCGGACTGCGAAAGAAAGCTCCGGCGTGGACCGGGGTCCGCCGAAAACATTGGCGTCGCATCCATTTTCAGAAGCCACCTTCGCGGTAAGTTCAGTGAATTCTTTGGAAAAAAATCGCGTGTCATACGCGATCACAATCTTCGGTCTCTTGCCGGTAAGTCGCTTCGCGTTCCACTCTTGCAGATAAGCGACGAGCCCGCGCGTGGCGCGACTGATGTTGTAAAAATTCATCGCATTGGTCCCAACGCAGGGAAACTCGGGCCGCCCTGTGGCCGAGGCGGTCTCCTCGCGAAAGCTTTCGGAGCGGTGCGCCGCGACGCCGCGCTCTGCAGCGGTGACAATTTTTCCGATTGTGCGGCCGCGTAGTCCGCCGGTTCCGAACTCCAGTGTCTTATAAAAACGGTCGTTGAGCTCCGCCCATTTCTCGGCAGTAACCAACTCATCGATAACTCGCGAGTAAAGGTCGGAAGGTGCTCCGGCGAGCAGGGCACGAATATTCTTCGCCGTTGAATCGAGCAATTGGCCGCCTCCTACCGCTCGCTCGATTGCTTTTTCCAACTTTTCGCTTCCACCCGGCATCGCCGGCAACCATTCCGTCGCGGACGCGCTTTGCAAGCGAATGCGCGCGCGATCCAAGGAAGAGAAGCCTGCTCGGCCAGCACGGCCTTATCTGCTTCTTCCAAATTGGGATCGAAATGTTTAATTTGCCGGCAAATGGACTTACGCGCCGCCCTCAAACAATACTTCGGGTTCGAATCCTTTCGGCCGTTGCAGGAGGAGATCGTTCGTGATGCGCTCGCAGGGAAGGATGTGTTTGCCGTGCTCCCGACAGGCGGCGGCAAGTCGCTTTGCTTTCAAGTTCCCGCCTTGGTCCGGCCCGGATTGACGGTCGTGGTGTCGCCGCTGATTTCGCTCATGAAAGACCAGGTCGATGCGATGCAAGCGAGCGGTGTTGCGGCGACGTTTTTAAATTCGACGCTGGCGGCGAGCGAAGCTCGCGAGCGGTTGCGCGGATTACATACGCGAAAATTTCGTTTGCTCTACGTTGCGCCGGAGCGGCTCATGCTTTCGGGATTCCTGGGCGATCTGAAAAAGTGGAACGTCAATCTCATCGCTGTGGATGAAGCCCATTGCATCAGCGAATGGGGACATGACTTCCGCCCGGAGTACCGGCAACTCGCAGAGTTGCGAGAAAAATTTCCGAATGTCCCGATCATGGCGCTGACAGCGACCGCGACCGAGCGCGTGCGCAGCGACATTATCGACCGTTTGAAATTGCGCGAACCAAGTTGCTACATCGCGAGTTTCAATCGGCCAAACCTCACTTATCGCGTGGTGCCGAAAGCGCGACCGTACGATCAAGTGCTCGCGTTCGTCCGCACAAGGCCGAATGAAAGCGGCATCGTTTATTGCCAGAGCCGCAAATCGTCGGAGAGCGTCGCGACACGTTTGAACGAAAATGGCATCAAGGCCAGGCCTTATCACGCCGGACTTACGAATGCGGCGCGCACGACGAACCAGGAGCTTTTTCTGCGCGACGAAGTGCGCGTCATCTGCGCGACGATCGCGTTCGGCATGGGCATCAACAAACCGAACGTCCGCTACGTTATCCACTACGATCTGCCGAAAAACATCGAAGGCTATTACCAGGAAACCGGACGCGCCGGACGCGATGGATTGCCCAGCGATTGCGTGCTGCTGTTTAGCGCGGGCGACGTGATCAAGCAAACCCAGTTCATCGACGAAAAGCCGAGCGCACAGGAGCAAAAGATCGCGCGCGCGCAGTTGCAGCAGATGGTGCATTACGCTGAGTCGTCCGAATGCCGACGCGTCGTGCTGTTGCGTTATTTTGGCGAGAAATGGCCGGAGCAGAATTGCGACGGTTGCGACAATTGTTTGGCGCCGCGTGAA
The DNA here is from genome assembly GCA_049300145.1 of Chthoniobacterales bacterium. Lineage (GTDB taxonomy): Bacteria > Verrucomicrobiota > Verrucomicrobiia > Chthoniobacterales > UBA10450 > AV133. The sequence continues at coordinate 3,700 of JBAQJG010000105.1, forward strand.
ACATTCGACGGCACGCTCGCAGCGCAGAAATTTTTATCGTGCGTCTATCGAGTCCGCGAAAAAAACGGGTTCGGCTTCGGCCTCAATCACATCGTCGATGTATTGATGGGCGGGGACACGGAAAACGTGCGCAAATGGCGTCACCACGAAATTTCGACCTACGGCGTCGGCAAGGAAATGAAACGCGCGGAGTGGCAGGCCATCGGACGCGAGCTGATCCGGCTCGGTTATCTGCGGCAGGGGTCGGAACGATTCACGGTGCTTGAATTGACGGCCGAAGGACGCGCGGCGCTCGCCCAAAGAAAAAAGATCACGCTCACGAAGCTAGCGGTCGTGCCGGAGCAGATGAAACATCGCGCGGGCGAAATTCCGTGTGACGAAGCGCTGTTTGAGCGGCTACGGACACTGCGCCGCACGCTCGCGGACGCGCGCGACGTGCCCGCCTACATCATTTTTTCTGATGTCGCCCTGCGCGAGATGGCGAACAAATATCCCGCGACCGAGGGCGAGTTCGGCCGCATCTCCGGCGTCGGCAAACAGAAGCTGCGGGAGTTCGCGCAGGTTTTTCTCGCGGAGATCGCCGATCATCTCCGCACAAACCCGCGACAAGTGTTCGCCGACTCCTTCACCGCGCCGCCGCCTGTGAAACGCAGCCTCGGCGATTCCGTGCGCGAAACGCTGCGACGCCTCCACGCTGGCCAAACCGTCGAGCAAATCGCGCGCACACGCGGTTTCGTCGCGAACACCATTTACGGTCACCTCGCCGAAGCGGTTGAGGCGGGTGAGAAACTTGAGTTAGACAAAGTGATAACGTCCGAACAAGAACGCCTCATCGAGGCGGCCTTCGCGCAGGTAACTTTTGGCGGACTAAAGGAAATCAAGGAATTGCTCGGCGACAAAGTGAACTACGGCCAGCTCAGGATTTTTCGCGCGGCGCGAGCTTCGTACGCACAGCGTGCGGATTAGAAGAAGAATCATGACCTGCGTCCATCTTCGCCATCTTCAATGGATGGTTGGAGGTTGGATGTTTGGCTCGGGAAAGTAGAGATCGTCCTCGGAAGTGATAGTTTGCATTGTAGATCGGGATGAAGACTTCATTGACGTGCCTCGCTCTCTGGCTGGTGTGTGCGGCTACCCCGAAAGCTTTCGGGGCGGCCGAGAAAGTTTCTTTAATCAAAATCGATGGAGCCATTGGGCCGGCGACGGCGAGTTACATTTCGCGAAGTATCGCCGAAGCTAGCGCCCAGAACGCACAATGTCTGGTCATTCAACTCAACACGCCCGGCGGTTTGCTCGACTCGACGCAAACGATCGTGCAAAGCTTTTTAGGCTCCACTGTGCCAGTGGTAGTCTATGTCGCTCCGACCGGCGCGACCGCGACCAGCGCCGGTTGTTTCATTACCGTTGCCGCAAGCGTCGCCGCGATGGCGCCAGCCACAACGATTGGAGCGGCGCACCCGGTCACGCTCGGCGGTAATCCGACCGGCGGGGAAGAGAAAGTCGACGAGACCATGAAGAAGAAGCTCGAGAATTTTTCGGTGAGCTACATGGAGGCAATCGCGGCCAGGCGCCACCGCAATGTCGAGTGGGCCAAATCCGCAGTGCGCGAGAGCGCGTCGATTAGCGCGGAAAAGGCGCTCGAATTAAAAGTGATCGACCTGATCGCTGTCGATCTTCCGGATTTATTAAAGCAATTGAACGGACGCGTGGTGGATGGCAAGACGCTCAAGACTGCCGGCGCCGAGATCTCTGAGATCCAGATGTCGGCATCAGAACGCATCTTCCAAAAGCTCTGGCGCCCGGAGGTTATGTTCATTCTTATGCTTATCGCGATCTATGGAATCATCGGTGAAATGACCACGCCCGGCGCCATCTTGCCCGGCGTGGTTGGCGCGGTCGCGCTAATCCTTGCGCTCTATTTGTCCGCGATCCTGCCGGTTAACGTGACGGGACTCGCGTTGATCGCGCTCGCCCTCATGCTCTTCATCTTTGACCTTTATGCGCCCACGCACGGTGTGCTGACTATGGGCGGAATCATTTCGTTTCTGATCGGCTCGCTCATGCTTTTCAACCGCGCCGATCCGCTCTTTCGTTTATCGCTCAGTTACATCATTCCGGCGACGCTGGTGACGGCGGCGTTCTTTGTTTTCGTCATCGGAAAAGGTTTGCGCGCGCAGCTCCTGCCGGTGAAGGCCGGAGCGGAGACGATGGTTGGAAAAAAGGTGACGACATTGACGCCAATCGACTCGCGCGGCGGCAGAATCTTCGTCGAAGGTGAGTATTGGAACGCGGTCAGCGATACACCTATCGAAAAAGGCGAAGTAGTAGAGATCGCCGCGGTGCAAGGACTAACGCTGAAAGTGAACCGGAAATGAAATCCGAATTCGAAACAAGTCCGAATATCAAAATTCCAATCACGAAAAACGCGGATGTTCGCGCAGACGCTTTTGTTTCGATCATTGTCCTTTTCGAGTTTTGAGCTTGCTCGGATTTCGAAATTCGAGCTTCGGATTTTGGTAAACTTGGATTAGAAACTGCCTATGCCATTACTCGAGGGACCATTGAAGTTTATTGCTTGGATCATCCCCCTCATCATCCTCGCCGTAATCATCCTGCCGCAGACGATTCGCATCCTGCGCGAATACGAGCGAGGAGTGATTTTCCGTCTCGGAAAATTACTCGGCGCCAAAGGGCCGGGACTGATTTTCCTCATCCCGGTTGTCGATCGAATGGTGCGAATGGATTTGCGCGTCGTCACCATCAGCGTCGAACGACAGGAAGTTATGACGCGCGACAACGTTCCGGTCACGGTCGATGCGGTTGTTTATTTTCGCGTGGTCGATCCGCAAGCCGCGGTCGTGAAGGTGGTGAACTTTCTCCAAGCCACCTCGCTCATCGCCCAGACGACGCTGCGCAGCGTGCTCGGCCAGGCCCCCTTGGATGACCTGCTTTCGCAGCGCGAGTCGATCAACCTGAAGTTGCAGGAGATCATCGACCGGCAAACCGAACCGTGGGGCGTCAAAGTCACGGCGGTTGAAGTCAAGGACGTGGCGCTGCCCGACACCATGAAGCGCGCCATGGCCAAGCAGGCCGAAGCCGAGCGTGAGCGCCGCGCCAAGGTCGTCAACGCCGAGGGTGAATTTCAAGCCGCGGAAAAAATGGTCCAGGCCGCCGCCATGATGAGCAAGGAACCGATTGCGCTGCAACTACGCTTCCTGCAAACCATGCGCGAGATTTCCAGCGAGCACAACACCACGACGTTTCTTCCTGTTCCGATCGATCTGTTCACACCATTCATCAATAAGGGCGAACCACCCAAGCCGTAGGCTCCTCCGACGGGGCTAAGTAATAATGGGAGTTGGCGCGGCCGAGTTTCCGCGGCACAAGATCAGCTTTACACGCATGGGAAGTTAGCGGACTCAAAGAATACCAATGTTTACATCAAATCGTAAATCTGAACCTGTCACACCCGCAAGCGAACCAGCAAGACCGTCGGCGCAGTCCATGACAGCGCAGCCCGGCGGCGTTTTGTCGAGCGGAGTTTCAATCACCGGCTCGGTGAAATTCCGCAATCAATTACAGATTGATGGCGAAGTGAAAGGCACGATTGAATCGACTGGAACGTTAACTATCGGGCAGCATGCCCACATTCGCGGGGAAATCAGGACGAAATCTGTGATCGTGCAAGGGACGGTCGAGGGAAATATTTTCGCGGCGGAACGCTGCGAGCTCCAGGCGGGTTGCACACTGCGCGGTGACATCGAAGCGCCGCGGCTCGTAGTTGATGAGAACGCGGCGTTTCTGGGCAGCGCCAAGATCGCGACGCAGAAACGACCCTGACCTAACAGCAATCTGCCGCGCTGATCGCAAAAATGAAAGGTCAGCCGCGGGAGCGACCTCGCTCCGTCGTGGCCGCCTTGGCGCGCAGGAGGCAGCGTTGAGATGATGACGACTGATTGCGCGGATAGCGCCTGACAACGACTTCCGGTTTCCGATTTTGATCGCGGCTGGCGGTGAGTGCTGATCTCTAAACTCTGCGCCTGGAATGTGTCACGCCTGCCGCTTACGCAGGATGAGCGTAATGGGAATCGCGAGGCTGAGAAGTATCCAGGTCGCCGGTTCTGGAGCGGCTCTGATGTTATCGACGCCGAGCTGCGCGGCGATAGGATCGCCGTTGAGGTTGGTGGCGCCGACTTCATTGATGATTCGCAGCTCTGCCGGGTGCGTGAAGAAGGTATTGAACGGCTCGGGCGATCCGATAGGTATCATGCTGCCGGGCGTAATGGAAAACAGAGCATGATGCCAGGCCGAATCCGGCGCCAACAGAAATGCCTGGCTGAGGTAACCTGGCGCGCTGCCCGAGGTGTCTTGCTTGAACGCGATACGGATGGATAACGTGACGCCTCCGGTATTCAGCAAATCCATGTCGATCCCATTCACACCAGCCGTGATGTAATCCCCGAGCCACTGGTCGCGATTGAAGGCCGTGAGCCGGCTGCCCGGGCCCCCGCCGCCGACGGATGTGATTTGGAGATAACGGTCGCCAGCGCCACCGGGCCCGCCTGTCGGAATGTTCAGGAGAGGAGGCGCACCTGCGCCGCCATTTGCCCAGTTGGCGAGGGTGCCATCCTGGAAATCGTCGATCTGACCGACGGTCACCGCCTGAGATGCACGAGCCGCCGCGAAGCAGGTCACGAGCGCGAGGAAGGCGAAGCGGTAGTTCATGTGGCAAAAAGGCTAACATAACGCTGCGGCGCTTGGCAACGATGTAAGTTCCGCGCGAGAGAGAGG
>JBAQJG010000106.1:0-2325 GCA_049300145.1 Chthoniobacterales bacterium
GGCGCTGGCGGGGTAAATGTGCCACCAACGGGTGGGACAGTGTCAGTCACCGTTAGCTGGACTTGGGTGTAACGGAACGTGCAGTTGAACTCCAGGATCGGATCGCCATTCGAAGCTTGGAGAATTGCACCCGCAGGGATGTTCATCGTGTTAGAGCCCGGAGTCACTGGTGAGCTAGTGAAGATGAAGTCAATAGTCTGATTGCCGTTTGATAAGTTAGCCATGTTCGCCGGCGTTCCGTTGACTGTGAAATCGGTCGGCTGGACAGTAGTCGGGTCGGCGGGAGCGCTCAGTATGATTTGGAAGTCAGTCGTCGCCGTGCCAATCACCAGGCTGCCGCAAGCGGGGTTCGCGGTGGCCACAGAAAAACCGACCAGGTCCCTGTCAGTGAAGACATCCTGCTGCGAGTTGCCGCTGATAGCGACGCGCCCGTCATCCCATGAAGTCATGGCCTTGGTGGTGACCGCAGTGCCGTAGTCGTAGTCGCCAGCATAGGTCGGTTGAATGTTCGGGTCGAATTGCCCTGGCAGAGGGCTGACTACGTCCGAGAGCGTATCGTCAGGCAACCACGTCGCTCCATTGTCGTTGGACTTGCGCGAAAACATCTGGTAACACGGAGAGGTTGGGCTACCATAAGCGCAGTCGGTGTCGGCGCTTACGCGCGCGTCATACCACGTCGCAAACAGGGTGCCACTCGGGCTGACCGATAGGTTAGGCTGCCACTGAGGACGGTCCGTGGTTTCGCTGTTCAACTTGAATGGCGTGCCAAAGGTCACACCGCCGTCGGTGGAACGGATGTAATAGACGTCGCCCGGGTCACTGCCAGTGCCATGCTGGGCATAGACCAGGTGAACAAAATTGTTGATCGCAGCAGGCTCACCCCAGCCCTCGTGCCGCCAGTAGCCGCCGTTAGCGTTAAACATTTGGGCGAAGTAGCCAACGGCAGTAACGCCCGGCCCGGGGAAAGGCGTGCCGACGTAGGTGTTAGTCCAAGTGACACCCCCGTCGGTGGACTTGAAGATGTAGTTGGTGTCGTTGTGAGGAAAGCCACCGCCGCCTTCGTCCATGCTGGCGATGTACACATTCCCGCCGCCCGCCAGGTCACCCGTAATCTGCACGTCGCGGCTGAAGATTGCGGTGTTGGTCTGAACCTCCACTGGCGTGCTCCAGGTAGTGCCTCCGTCGCTCGAAAAAGTCTCGAACAGGCAGCCTCCGGCGCCGCAGCTGGTGCCGAAGTCGTTCCAGGAAACGTACATCCGCCCGTGGAATGGAGAAGCTGGGTTGTTATCCACCCAGCCAGACTCGCGGTCATCGGAGACGCCGCTGTGAACGCAGAAGTGGGTCCAGCTAGCCGGGTTCAAGGGAGTCATGGACTTAAACCCGCCCAGTGTGCAGCCCGCGTTGCCGTCGATCCAGATCGTATACCAGGTGGCAGTGTCGTGGTTGTACAGAACAACAGGGTCGCCAAAGGTATTGGGGAAAGCGTGGATGTCGGTGAAGGTGGTGCCGCCGTCGGTCGAGAATGCACCTGCGGAGAAGCTGGAGGGCGCAGTTTGGGAGTCATTGTAAGCAACGAAGACCTGAGTGGGGTCATCCGGGTTAGCTATAGTGTATGTCTCTGACTGGACAACGTGGGGAAAGGTGCCGTCGGTAACAACCACGTCCACATCCGTGGTGCCATAGGCCAGAGGATGTGGTAACAGACTTTTTACAAACTCGGAGAAGGCATGCGCAGGAGAAGGTTTACCTTTACCTCCCTCTGACACGCCGCAGGCGACCATGATGAGATGGGCACGAAAGTTCTCCTGCACGTCGAGGTGAAGCTGACGGATCTTGGAACAGTCAAAGCCAGGCGGCAGGACTTGGAAATCGGTGGACTTGGTGGTGAGCCCATATTTCTGCCGTGCTTGGTCGGAACGCGCGTGCGAGGACGCACCAAGCATCAAGCTGGAAGGGTTCGCCGTGGCGAGTAGCGCCAGAGAGACCCCGGTCAGGGCTACGAACAGGCCGATTAATACACGGAGATTTAGGAATGCGGATTGCGAAGTGGATTTCTTTTTCATGAGCGGTTAATGAAGTGGAGTTTGAAGTGTGGAACATCGGTTGTAGCCGAAAGACCGGAAACGCGTCAACATTTATTTTTTTACGTTTTTTTGGTTTGTTGGTCGGTCGCAGCCTCGCAATATTAACAGTCTGTTACCTGACAGTGCGTAGCATGAGCCGCGTCGTCTGCGACAGCGGGAGGTGGAACGCGTTGTCCCCAACGCGTTGGCAAATAGACGGCGGCTTGCCGCCTGACATTCGCGCCTTCGGCGGTTCGTCTGC
>JBAQJG010000107.1:0-2036 GCA_049300145.1 Chthoniobacterales bacterium
GCTTTTATTCGCCACTCATTCATCGAATGAATCCGGGAAGGTCATCCTCCCGTTTTTATCGAATCCGAAAGTCACGCCAGATGAGCCTCCGTGTCCATCGGAAGCGAACCCGGTGTAAACGCGACCGGGGATGAGCTTCTGCGGTTGAATCATCGTGGTAAAACCAGGAGGCGTAACTCCGTACTCGATCGGCTGCGTCAGACCACGGCCGCCCAAGATGGACCACATCGCCTTCCACCGGTCATCGGCGGTCCGCATAGAAACGGTGAATGACTCGATATCGGTCTTCGGACGTGTGGTCGAATCACGGTAAAACTCGAAGCGGATCGGCCCGCCCAATCGCCCGCTCGCCTTACAAACAAACGAGTATGACACCGCCTCAGCAGCGATGCCCGCGGACAGCAATAATATGACGGCAACGACGCGCATTAGCATCTAACGAGACTCAAGATCAGCGACCGCGCCCGAAAGCGCGCATCGCTGCAATTTCTTAACTCTTAATTCTTCCTTCAGCCTTGCCGCAAAGCGGGGCGCGGTTCGCTGCATCGCCTAGATGACATGTAAAGAGTGCGGGCGAGTGGTTAAGCTCACCCGCACTATGAATAAGTGTCATTCAAACACTGAGTTGTCCTCACACGAGGAAACCCGCTGCCAGTTTAATGGCGGCGCTGGAGCGATCAAGCTTGGAATTGATGTGCACCAGGATTTTTACGTCGTGGTCGAGCAAGTGGGCGCAACTAATCCCAAGCCGCCGCAGCGCTTCAGAAAGGAAGCGTTCCTGCACTGGGCCGCCAAACTCAAGAACCAGGGGAAGCAACTGCACGCCGTCTATGAAGCGTGCGGGTTTGGGTTTGGACTGCAGCGCCAACTGAGTGCACTGGGGATCGACTGTCACGTGGTTTGTCCACAAAAGTTGGATGAACACAACCGGCGGGTAAAAACCGACGGGCTCGATGCCAAGGCGCTCTGCTTAAAGTTGGACCGTTTCGTGCAAGGCAACCGCGCTGCGCTGGCGCGGGTGCGAGTGCCTACTGAAAAAGAAGAGCAGCTGCGCGCCATTCACCGGCAGCGCGAGCAGTTGGTCAAAACGCGTAAACGCTTGGAAGCCCAGGGGCGCAGTTTGATGGTTAATCATGGGATCGAACCGACCCAGCAATGGTGGAAAGGTCGCGCTTTTGCCAAGCTGCAGGTGCCCGCTTGGATGCAGGAGCTGTTGGCCACCAGCCAACCGATCCTCCTCGCCTTAGAGCAGAAGATCAAAACTCTCACCCTCCAGTTGCAAGATGCGGCCGAGCCCAATCAACCGCGTGGCTTCGGTGCCCTCACCAGCGTGGTGATCGATCGGGAGATCGGTAACTGGCAACGCTTCAATAATCGGCGGCAAATTGGCAGCTATACCGGTTTATGTCCCGGCGAACACAGCAGCGGCAACACCCGCCTGCAAAGTTGCGTGACCAAACATGGCAATCCGCGTTTGCGCGCTGCATTGGTGGAATTGGCCTGGCGGCTGGTCCGCTTCCAGCCCAATTACAAACCGATTGTCAAATGGCGAGCCACCCTGGCTAAAGGAGCGCTGGCCACTGGAGCGGCCCGCAAGAAAGCCATCGTCGCCGTGGCGCGTCAGCTCGCGGTTGATCTGTGGCGCATCCGTACCGGCCGGCTCCAAGCACAAGAGTTAGGCTTAATCAATTAGGACTTCCAAGGATAGAACAGAAAGGAGAACACGCCTTAAGAAAAATATAAAACTACTTTGGAACGCGGGCGCTGCTCGGTGTCTAACCTGCTCCGAATGTCCTTCGTGTGCGTCGGATTAGATTGGGCGCGCCCAAGTTCCTCTTCCAGACTGATCGCATTGATCAAATTGCTCCCGCGCCTGCGGGACGGATAGGAGTACGAGCCGCTGGAAACAAACCAGCGAGCCAACAGGAAGAGGAAGCGCTCCGATCAAACCCTTAACCCGACCAACAAACTCTATGACTTGATAAACCACCTACCACACTCACCCGCCACGCTTGACATCTTACATAGGGGTTAGA
>JBAQJG010000108.1:0-1694 GCA_049300145.1 Chthoniobacterales bacterium
GTGTCGGATTTCTTTTTTGTGCCGCCAACTGGCGCGACGCCGAAAAATTGGCCAGCAGTCAGTGGGAGCGTGCAGCCATCGAAATTAATGGAGAATCTCGCTGAGCTGCGCGTTCATCCTGCGGACATCGAGGGGCCGATGCTTCAGCAATTGATTCCGCGCGCCGCCGAGCTCGATCAATCCCACCCCGAGGTTCGCCAACGCCTCACCTTCCTTGCGAAGCTATTGGCCGAAGTGATTGGCATTCACGCTGTCGCCACCGAGTTGCTGGAAACTCAGCTGTGGGACTTCGGCGCAATCTATTACGAATGCATCGATCGTGTTGGCCACGCATTCATGCCGTTCCATCCGCCACGAATGCCGGAAGTTTCCCAGGACGATTTCGAATTTTACAAAGAGGTGATGACTGGCATTTATCGCTTTCACGACCTGATGCTCGATCGGCTGCTCCAACTCGCCGGTCCGGAAACGCACGTGATGATTGTTTCCGACCATGGATTTCAAAGCGGCTCGCACCGCCCTCGTGGCCCGGTCAATCCCGCAGAATGGCATCGGCCGCAGGGGATTTTCGTGTTGCACGGGCCGGGCATCCGCGCGGATGAGAGGATCGAGGGCGCGACGCTGCTCGACGTCGCGCCGACCGTTCTGACTTTGCTTGGCCTTCCCGTCGGTGACGACATGGAAGGCAAAGTGCTTGCGAGTGCATTCAAAGAATCACCCGCGATCGTGCGCATCCCATCCTGGGAAGAGGTATCGGGGGATGACGGCCGGCTGCCTCCCGCCGCGGAGGATGAGAATCCGGCTGCGGCTCAAGCGGCGTTGGAGCGGTTGATCGAACTTGGCTACGTTGCGGCCCCGCACGAAAACGCGGCGCGAGCCATTGCCATCGCGGAGGCGGAAGCGGATCTCAATCTCGCCGCGTCCTTAACTGAAGGTGGGCGACCGCGCGAAGCCAGGGAAATTCTAGAAACGCTGGCAGCGCGCCGGCCGGATGAACCGCGCTATTGGCGGGCGCTGGCGCAGGCGTGTCTTGCCGCGCAAATGCTAGAAGCTGCGAAACCAGTTCTCGCGGCGCTGGAGCGACTCGAACCAGACAAGCCGCAAACGCTCGTTCTGCGCGGAGTGCTAGCGTGGGCGCGCGAAGATATGGCCGCATGTGCCGCGGCTTTCGAAGCGGCAGAACGAATCGCGCCTAACGACCCAGTGACGCAAACATATCTGGGTCGGCTTTATCTGCGTCAGCGAAAATGGCCTGAAGCCGAGCGGGCATTTAAACGCGCGTTGGATGTCGATCCTGATTTGGCCGAGGCGCATTACGGCTTGAGCGTGGCGTTGCCGCGGCAAAATTTTGTCGAGCAAGGAATCGACCATGGACTGCTCGCGGTCGGACTGCGCCACGAATTTCCCGAGGCGCATTTCCAGCTCGGTGCGTTGCTTTCGCGACTGGGCTGGTTTGAGCGCGCGGCCCAAGCGTTCGAAATCTCGTTGCGGATGCGTCCAGGTTTCATTGTGGCGCACCGTTATCTTTCACGCATTTATGCCCGCATCGGTCGCTCCGATCTCGCGAACCGTCACCGGGACGAGGCCGCTCGTCTCTTGGAAATGCGCGCGCCCCAGCCGATGGCGGACTAGCAAGACGGATGACACTGACGAAGCACGAATGACGAAAAAAGGCCAAATGCTCGGATCACGAA
>JBAQJG010000109.1:0-4823 GCA_049300145.1 Chthoniobacterales bacterium
GTTTTTCATAAGTAGCCATTTGAATGGGAAACGCGCTCGCAACATCTATCGTTGGTAATGGCCGATGACCAAAAACCGGCGGGCGAATCCGGCGACGACGAGGACGTGCGGCTGATGCGTCTGGTGAGCCGTGGCGACATGCGCGCCCTCGAGGAAATCATCGAACGACATCAAAGCCTGGTCGCCGGAACGGTGGCGCGAATGCTGGGCAGCAATTCAGACGTCGAAGACATCGCGCAGCAGGTCTTTATCCGCGTCTGGAAAAGCGCGGGCCGATATGTTCCGCGCGCAAAATTCACGACTTGGTTGTTGAAAATTACACGCAACCTAGTGTTTAATGAGTTACGCCGTTCCAAGCGGCACGCTCACATCCCGATTCAAATTGAGCCGAGCGCAGAGGAGATTCCGCTCAAGGATGAAACCAATCCATCTCCGGACGCATCGCTTTTGGAAACTGAGCTACGGCAGGCGATCGAGCAGGCGATTGCGGAGCTTCCCGAGAGCCAACGCATGGCTTTGATTCTGCGGAGATACGAGGAACTCAGTTATGAGCAAATCGGGGAGGTTCTCGATCTTTCCGTGCCTGCCGTAAAAAGCGTCCTCTTCCGCGCACGCACAGAGCTACGCGCGCGCCTCGGCAAATATCTGAACGCTTAGACTCCATAATCCGCGCTTTCCGAGTAAGTCGGATGCTAAAAATTAGTGCGCCCTTCGGCGCCTCGACTTAACATCGCCCGGCGGAGCGGTCGATCCACCCTGCAGCGCTGAAAAGCAAAGAGGGCGGACGTCTTGCGAGCATCCGCCCCCTCTCAACCCCACATCTGCAAATTCTTAGAAGTCGCGATCTTTCGCCGAACTTTTGAATTGAACTTCATTCGCCGTTTCCGGCGGCGGCGGCATCCCTGGCTTCGGATAATCAGCTACCACCTGACGGTTGGAAGTCGGCACCAAACGCACGGCGCCTTTGGCATTATTCCGCCAGCCGTTCGGATCAGCATATTCTTCCCCGGTGTGATGCAGCCCAGAAACCTGATCTTCCAATCCCGTTCCGTAGCGCTGGTCGATAATCGTTGGCGTAACAAAGACAAGTAAATTCCGCTTAGTTCGCGCGTTGCTGTGGCTTTGAAATACATATCCGAGCAAGGGCACGTCTCCCAATATTGGAACTTTCGTGCGGCCTTTGGCTACTTCATCCTGGAGCAGACCACCAATCGCGAGCGTATCGCCGCTTTTGATCAACACATTCGAGTCCAGCGCGCGCGTGTCGATGATTGGGCTGGTTACCGTCGCGCCGGCAAATGTGAAAGCTTCGTCACCCACCTTGTTGCTGATCTCCGGCTTTACGCTCAGGGTGATGAAGTTGTCTTTGTTCACCGAAGGGCGCACCAGGAGCTTGTTGCCGAATATTTTGTCCTGAAATCCGCCGAACACCGCAGTCGCGGTCTGTTCGTTAAAGTTCAGTTGCGGGACGGGCTGGTTCCGCGTTATCTCGATCTTGGCTTGTTGATTGTCGGCGGTAACGACGCGTGGATTAGCGAGAAATTCCGCATCGGAATCTTCGTTTAACGCTTGCAAGGTCGCGGAAAACTGCGGCACCGAGAGAATGGCAAATTGACCGGGCGTCAAATGACCGAAGCTACCTAAGAAATTATTATTGTTTGGATTGCCGAACGGGAATCCGGCGGTCGGCGGATTGGCGCCAGGGACTGGGCTGCTGCCTGCGATAGGCACCCCGTAAGTAACTGTCTTTGGAGCTGTGGCGCTACCAAACGTCCCTGCCCAATTGATTCCATACGCCTGCACCGGATTCGCAGTCACCTCAACAAGACGCGCCTCGATCATGACCTGCTTGGTCGGCTTGTCGATCTGCGCAAGCATCGTGCGGATATGGTCGATGTTGCTTCGAGTCTCGCGAAAGAAGATCGTGTTTGTTCGCTCGTCCACTTGGGGCGGGTCCTTGCTGGCGAGCTGCGAAGCGACGAGCGGGGCCACGTCCTTCGCGCGCGAGTAGCTGAATTGGTAGCTGTCGCTTTCTGTTGGCTCGGCCGTCCGTTCCGCACCGGTCTTGATGTAGTAAACGGTGTCGATCTTGTCCATGAAGAGGCCTTTGGCCTTCACGATGATTCCGATTGCTTGCAGCGCAGTCACGTCTTCCAAACGCATCGTCACGGTGCCGGTAACGGCCTCACTGACCACGAGATTGATCTTGGCTTGCCGCGCAAGCAGCCGCAGCACTTGACCGATCTCATCGCCTTGAAATTCGCGCACACCCACGCCGCCGCTCTCGGTTGCACTCTCTGGTTCCGTCGTCGTGGTTGTCGTCTTAGTAGTCGCCGCAGGCGAGGCCGATGGCCCAGCCGCTTGTACGAGCATCAAGGGAGAGTTGTCGTTAGCTTTTGCCGTTGGATTTGCGGGCTGAACCGCGGCCGCCGGGCTTGCTCCTGCAGCCGGCTGGGGCGAGCTCGTCTGTGCTTGCGATAGGGACAACGCACCGAGCAATGCCGCCGTCGCGCAGCCCAATTTTTTGAAGGAATTAGCCATAATTATTATCGGGAGATAGCGTAGTCCGGTTGTCTAAAGCAGGAAGCAGACCAGCCTCGCTGAGACTTTCCGCCGGTCCGGCCCAAAGGCACCGGATTATCCAGCAATTAGCGCTTTAAACCCGTCTCATTAGCGCCCCGCCTGAGGCGGGTGCGGGGGAGGAGGCCGCCGATGGTCGCGGCCACACCAACACCGGTCCACGCCTGTAGCGGCCGCCTCTGGGTGACGCGGTGCGAGCGAGATTACCTTCGGAGCGCAGCGACGCGTCGCCGCTTTTTTACGACGCGACATGTCATCTCGTTCCAAAGCGCGGACATGTCCGCGCACTCCAAAGCCTGGGCAACGCGCGCCGCCAAGAAACGCAAGCGTTCTCATGACGTCTTATCTCCGGCCGTACCGGTTGCGAACAGATTCTGCCGCCTGCGTCAAAACGACAGGCGGCCCGGCTGCGCTCCCGATTTATCTCCGTCCGTCTTCGTCCGGCTCGATCACGCGGCCCTGCACGCGCCGAACCTGCGTATGATGTGTCAGCACGTGCACACGTCCGTCGCTCCCACGAAAAAACGCACTAAGCAGCCAGCTCACGATTGAAATTATGATCGCACCGAAAAATGCGCTCCAGAAGCTGGGAACTTCAAAGCATGGCACGATCGCGCCCACTACCTTCAGCATCAACGCGTTAATGATCAAAATGAACACACCCAGCGTGACAAGAATCAGCGGCAAGCTCAATAACAGCAGGATGGGACGAATAAAAGCGTTCACAATACCGAGCAGAAGCGACGCGCCCACTAGACAGCCGACGCGGTCACCATAATTAATTCCAACAATCGGCGCGGCCACGAACACCGCGAATGTCGTCACGATCCAGCGGAAAACGAAGTGTCTCATGGGCAGAAGTTATGTGAGGTTGGAATTCCTGCCAACCGGGACTGAGAATTCACTTGCCAATCGTCCCACCTTCAGTAATCCGATTAAAGCCAACAAACCAGTCAGTCCTGTGGCGAAAAAAAACAACATTGTCCAAAACGAAAATGAAGGGCCCGCCACGACGGGCGCGTTCCCTGCCGAGACGAAGACCGACAGGAGATCGGCGCGCTCTGCGTCAGTAAGCGGGAAGAACGCCCAGCCTGCTCAGAGGAAAAGTCCGACCGTGCCGAAAAAAAAGCCATCAAAGCGACCCGCGTCAGAAAGAACGGGCGAGCCGTCCGATGAAGAGATCCGTCTCCGCGCTTACTTCATTTCAGAACGCCGGCGTAGACTCGCGCTGCCGGGCGACGCGAGTTCCGATTGGCTTGAAGCCAAGCGACAACTCCTCTCCGAAACAGGTTCTCGCTGAGCCAGTTCTTGGGCGGACGAGCGGCTCCATCACTCCTCGAATCCGCGGCTTATTTGCTTGTTCACTGAACCGATTCGATCTCTGGAACACACTCTTTGATTTTTTCCAGCAGGCGGTTCATCGCAAAAGGTTTCGCGATCAGCCCGGCAACACCCGGTTCCTTTAACAATGCCTGCGCGCGTTCCTCATCCGCTTTTCCGGAAACAAGAAGCAACGGAGGGACGATCCGCGGCGGTTCCATGTTGTTGTAAACTTTGCCGATCAGGAAAAAGAGCAAGGCCCCGTCGATCATCGGCATGGAAAAATCGAAGATGAACAGATCGTATGTTTTCCTGATGGCGAGCTCGAAGCCGTATTCGGAGTGCGGGGAACTGTCCACTTCACAGCGCAAACAAGCAGTCAACGCTTCGCGCATGACCCGCAAGAAGGCGACCTCATCGTCCACAACCAAGATGCGTTTCGGGGAGTCGTCGCTCACTAGTGCACGCTTGCTTCAAACGATCAGGTGTTTCAAGCTTTAGTTTCAACGCGCGAGCCAATGGAAAATGTTATCGCCAATCTGGTCCAGGCTTTACGGGAACGCCTCGCCATCATACATGACGAACAAAGCCGACGCGATCCGGCAAAACATTTGGCGCGCCTGCAAGCCGTTTCTGAAAAGATCGACAGGTTGCAGGCGGCGCTGGCGCCCCCGGTTGATGCGCAGCTCGCGCATTACCTCAAGCGCCGTAGCTACGACAAGGCGCTCGAGTTTCTGGAAAACGGCTAGAGACGCCCCCTTTTCACTTACGGGGGACGGCGGCAGAGCGGGCCTACATAAGCATGAATTCGGGATCGAGAGCGCGGACATAGAGATCGATAACCAGACTTAAAGGCGGCAGCGCCTCCTAGCGTGAATACAGCTCGACGATCAACTGTTCGTTGACAATCGGCTGCATTTCGT
>JBAQJG010000110.1:0-1658 GCA_049300145.1 Chthoniobacterales bacterium
CTCCATACGTTTCTTCGAGAATGTCATGAAGCTGCGGCAGTTCGTAACTGACCTTCGTCTTGCCATGCTTGCGATTGATGAAATCGTCGATCATGCCGCCCTGGATCGGGCCGGGCCGGTAGAGCGCGTTGAGGGCGGTGAGGTCTTCGATGCGCGTCGGTTGGTAGCGGCGCAAAATATCACGCATGCCGTGAGACTCAAACTGGAAGATAGCGGTGGTGTCGCCGCGCGCGAAAAGTTTGTAGGTTTCCGCATCGTCGAGCAAGAGATTGTCAATATCGACTCTGACTCCGCGATTCTTCTCGATCATGTTCACGGTATCGTTTAGGACCGTGAGGGTCGTTAGACCGAGAAAATCCATCTTCAGCAAGCCAATGCGCTCGAGCGCATTCATGTCGTATTGCGTGGTTATTTCGTCGCGGTTGGTCTTGTAAATGGGGACGATGTCAGTGAGTGGCCGCGCGGAGATCACCACGCCCGCGGCGTGTGTCGAAGCGTGGCGGGCCAAGCCTTCCAGGCGCAAAGCCACGGCCATCAAATCCTTGAGGCGCTGATCGCTGTTGATAGCTGCTTTCAGCATAGGAGATTGTTCCAAAGCATCTGGCAACTCGATGCCGAGAGTGGTGGGGATCAATTTGGCGATGCGATCCACTTCGGCGTACGGAATATCCATGGCGCGGCCCACATCTTTTACAGCCGCTTTGGCCGCCATGGTGCCGAAAGTAATGATCTGCGAGACATTTTCACGCCCGTATTTTTGCGTGACGTAATCAATCACTTCACCGCGGCGCCGCATGCAAAAATCAATATCGATATCGGGCATCGAGACGCGCTCGGGATTCAGGAAGCGCTCAAAAATGAGGTTGTACTGCAACGGATCAACGTCGGTAATGCGCAATGCGTAGCTCGCCAGGCTGCCTGCAGCCGACCCGCGGCCAGGGCCCACAGGAACGCATTGCGCGCGGGCGTAGTGAATAAAATCCCAGACGATCAGGAAGTAGCCTTCGTAACGCATCTTCTGGATCATCTCGATCTCAAAAGACAAGCGGCGCTCATATTCGGCGAGGCTATTTCGGAGCAAGCCCTGTTTGGCGAGGCGCTCCAGGGACGGAACACGCGTGGCAAAGCCTTCGCGCACCACCATTTCAAAATAACTTCCCGGCGTGTGGCCGTCAGGAACCTTGAATTCCGGAAATGGATTGGAGACTCGCTCAATCTTCACGTTGCAGCGCGCGGCAATGTCCGCGGTGCGGCTGAGCGCTTCAGGTAATTCGACAAATACCTCAGCCATTTCCGCGGCGCTCTTGAAATAAAACTGGTCAGTAGGAAATTTCATGCGATGCGTATCGCTCATGGTCTTGCCGGTCTGAATACACAGCAACACTTCCTGAGCGTGCGCGTCGGAATGATTCAAGTAGTGGCAGTCGTTGGTGGCCACCAGAGGGATGCCTGATTCTTTCGATAGGCGCACCAGATGAGGATTTACGGTGCGCTCGATATCGAGGCCCTGGTCCTGAATTTCCAGAAAGAAATTGCCTTTGCCAAAAATATCGCGTAGCCGGTACGCATTTTCGCGCGCCTGATCGTAGCGCTCTTCGACTACCGCTTCAGTAACCACGCCGCGCAGACACGCGGACAGAGCGATTAATCCTTTGCTG
>JBAQJG010000111.1:0-1587 GCA_049300145.1 Chthoniobacterales bacterium
CCTTGTGGGCGACGCGACGCACGCGAGCTTTGCGAAATTTGTCCTGCGCTTCGCACAGCGAAGCTGCTACAGGAGTGCGCGAGCCAACTTAGCGATGACGAACGAGCCTCAATCTGAAAAGCGACTCGAAGAGCTGCGCGAGCAGGCGTGGAAGGATGGCGTCGTTCCGGGCAAAGGCGTCGACGTTGCCGGCGGCCCAATTCCGCGCAAACCGGGTTACTACGGTCAACCCGTGGTCAAACCGCCGGTTTGGACGTGGCAGGTTCCGCTCTACTTTTTCATGGGCGGAATCGCCGGGATGTCAGCGGTGATTGCCTTGGCCGCGGTGGTTTTTCACCATGTCGATCCTTCGCTCGCGACGAATGTCGGAGTTGCGCGTACGGCCATGTGGGTCGCGGCCGTCGCTGGAGCGATTCTTTCACCGATTTTGCTGATCATGGATCTTGGTCGGCCACACCTCTTCCTCAACATGCTGCGCGTTTTTAAACATCGATCAGCCATGTCGATGGGCGCCTGGATCCTCAGCGCCTTCGGTGCCTGTGTCGTTCCAGGCTTGATCGCGCTCGAACTGCACGCTGGTCAAATTTTCCCTGGCGCAATCGATCAACTCCTGCGCGCCGCCGCCGGCATCTTCATTTTTGGTTCAGCGATCTTCGGAACTTTGCTCGCGACTTATACGGGCGTGCTGATCGGCGCAACCGCGATTCCGGCGTGGTTTTTGCATCGCACACTGCTGCCGATTCATTTTGGGACGGCGGGATTGGGATCTGCCGCGGCGGTGTTGGAATTGCTCGGACACCGAATCCCCGCGCTCAATTTCCTCGGCTTTTACGCAGCGGGCGTTGAATCGGCGCTCCTGATCTGGCTCAGTGTCGATAAACACGGCGCGGCTGATCGTGCGATACACGAACATGGCTCGGGCTGGCTTATTCGAATCGGCGAAATTTTGAACGGACCGCTCGCAATCGTTCTCCGGCTGTTCGGCCAAGTTCCACTCGCAGCACTTTCGTTTTTAATTGGCGCGCTGGTCAGCCGCGTTGGCTGGATTGCGGTGGGCAAAGTTTCCGGCTCCGATCCGGAATCTGTCTTCGCCGCGGAACGTTACTAGCGTTCTTCGAGAATGACGCGCTCGATGTGCGAGTAGACGTTGAACGATGGCGGTCGAAGAAACCCGACCAACGTCTGATTACTTTCACGCGCAAAATTCATTGCCAAGGTCGAGGGTGCGGAAACTGAGGCAACAATCGGAATTCCGGCGGAGAGGGCTTTTTGCATGATCTCAAAAGAAGCGCGGCCGCTGACGAGAAGAACATGTCGAGCCAGCGGCAGGAGACGATCGAGAAACGCGCGGCCGATCGCTTTGTCCACCGCATTATGGCGGCCGATGTCTTCGCGAACGATTTTCGCAGCGCCATCTAAATCAAAGATTCCGGCGGCGTGAATTCCACCGGTGCGAGCGAAGTCGCCTTGCTCTCCTTCCAACAACCGAGGCAATGAAAGCAACGTTTCGATGTTGATCCGAATGTTTCGCGCAGAAGCGATCGGAGGAAAGTTTTGCCGAATCGCCGCGATGCTGCTTTTGCCGCA
>JBAQJG010000112.1:0-3805 GCA_049300145.1 Chthoniobacterales bacterium
GGTAATCCGCGCCCGTAGCGATGAGGACGCTTTTCGCCCGGAGCACAGCTGAGCAGCCTTCGATCTGAAGACAGGCGCGGTATTCGTCGGCGCCGTCGTTGTATTGAAGCGACAGGGCTTGCGATGGCGTCGAAAATTTCGCACCGAATCGATAGGCCTGAAGCTGGGCGAGCCAGGTCAGATCGCCGCCACTAATCCCGGTAGGGAAACCAAAAAAGTTTTCGATCAAAGAGGAAGAACCGGCCTGGCCGCCCGGCGCATAACTTTCCAAAACCACCGTATGCAATCCTTCAGAGGCGGCATAAACGGCTGCGGCTAGGCCGGCCGGACCTGCGCCGACAATCGTCAGGTCCGACATAATCTCGCTTTCGTTCTCGAGCGCGAGCGGGCGAAGCAGACCGGCCACTTGTGCGACTTCGCGCAATGAAGGTCGACGCAAGGGAGCGCCCGCCGCCGTAATCAGTGTTGGCAAATCGCGCGTCGTCAGGTGCAGCCGCTCGCTCAGCGCCTGTCCCTGCTCGGTTTCAAATTCAATTAGGCGATGCGGGATGTGATTTTTATCCAAGAAATCATCGAGCTGACGTCCTTCACGCGCTCCGCGCATCGCGAGAACGCGTAACCCGGCAAATTCCCGATCGCGTCCGATCCGACGCCGACGCATGATGAGTGCGTTTACAATGGTAGCGCTTACGCCCGGCAGTTCGGCGAGCGCGCGCCGGAGTTCGGCTGCTGGCACCTGGAGAATTTCCGCTTCCAGCGAAGCGACGCGGGAGGTGGCCAAGGCGGATGTGCCCTGCAACATCGCGACGTCGCCAATGAAATCGCGCTCGTGCGCGGTGGCGAGAATTTGTTCCGTGCCATCGCGCAACTCGAAAACCTCAATCTCGCCGCGCAAGACGATCGTTAGACCGAGATCGCGCTGTCCCGCCTTGAAAACCAGCTCGCCACGCGACAGGACGCGTCGTTTTCCCAGCGGCTCAAGCAAAGACAGCTGGTGATCGTCCAGCTTCGGAAAGGCGATACTTTCCGTGTCGCGATAGAACTGTTCGTCTCTTAGTTCGTCCGGCGTCATTTTGAACACTTTACGCGCTGGAACGCCAGATCAAGCAAACGCAGAAAGCTGAATGGAGCGATTGGGATGAGTGACATAGAAGGTAAAGCGACGAGGGTAGGAGCGAGTGAGCGCGGGCAGCGAACGAGTTTCAAACGTTGAAAAGCTGAAAGAAGATGTTGAGCGTTGAGCGGTGGAGGCGTCGAAATGTTGTGACCCGCGGCGATGTCCATGAGGCGCACAAACAGCAACCAATTAGCTTGCCTACCTCGGTCAAATTACTTGAGCACTTGAGTTTAAATGGTGAGGCGTTGAAAAGTTGATCCGTCCTCAGTTGCCGCGAGTATTTTCAGTCCTTCTGATTGCGGTCGTAAGGGACAATATTGTCCCATTCCTCGGCAGATGAGCGGGCGACAAAGGCGACGACCGGTTCCGTGTCGCTCATGTTGAAGACTTCGTGAGGCACGCCCGGTTTGATGTAAATGAAATCGCCGGCCTTGTTCTCCAACGCCTGCTTGAGCCCGGGTCCGAATTCGTGGCGCACTTTTCCTTCGAGGATATAAAGGATGACCTCGAAGCCGACATGAATATGGGCATAGGCGACGCCACCCGGGGGTATGGTGGCGATATTGGCGGATAGTTTGGTCGTGCCCACATTTTTGGCGGACATGCCCTGTTTATAATGAATGCCGTTCCAATCCCTGCGGGCGCCGCCACCCCGAATGGTCAATATCCCATCGTGATCTTCTACCGCGCTGAGTTGGAGGTTGTCTTTGTCGTCGTTCATAACCAAGGAACTTATCGATGCTTCACAACAAAAACAGGCGTGGACGAACGGCAGATCAGATAAAGCAATCCCGCGATCGCGCTATGTTCCGGGCGCCGAGCAGAGAATGATCCGCGGCACCGGCGTTATTTTCTTCTTCGTTCCGGTAACAGAAATCGAGAGCTTGTGAGGACGGCCGTCTTTGAACTGGAGAGGAGTCTGTAAACGAAAGGCGTGCCGCCCGTTTCCATAGCCTGCGTCGCTCAGATCTTCACGAAACCGGTCTGCAACAACTGTCGTGACGTATTCCTTTTCCTCGAAAAGGTCAACGCTCAGGGGCGAGTTTGGTCGATGTTTGTCCAGAGCCCAGCCGGAAATCTCCTCGCAGTCGGCCCGCTCGAACACGCCCGTGTAGTTGAACTCGGGACCGGCGCCTAGTCGCCCGGAAAAAATTAAAAGGCCGAAGCAAACAAAGTGAAAGGTAGCGAAGACGGCTCCGGCGCGCCAGAGCGGGCCATTGATCGGCCAGGCGCGGATTTTTTTCCACTCGGAAAAGAGATGAAAACCAGAAAGGAGCGTCGCCTGATAGATGCCGTAGATGATGAAGTGCGGTTCAATTCCGTGCCAAAGACCCATCAGGCCGAAGGAAAGAAAATAACCGATGATGGCGGTAACGTGGCGACTAGCGATCCATCGGCCGCGCCTGGCCGCGAGCAGAAAACGCATATAAACGTGGTCACGGAACCAAAAGGAAAGGGTGATATGCCAGCGGTTCCAGAAATCTCGAATATTGCGTGCCAGGAAGGGGCGGTTGAAATTCTCGGGCGTATAAACGCCGAGGAGGTAGCTGAAGGCGATAGCAAAGGCGCTGTAGCCGGCGAAATCGAAAAACAGATAAAAGCTGTGCGCGTACATATAGCTCACGAGCGCGCCGAAAGTGGCTTCTGAGGCCACACGATCCAGCCAATATTGTTTGATCAGCGCGGCGAGGATAAATTTGTAAAGGAATCCACGAAAGATGCGGTGCACCGCTGCGTCCAGATCGGTCAGGAACTCACGGCGAGTTCGCTTTTTCTTCCAATCTCCGGTAAAGCGGCGGTAGCGGTCGATTGGACCAGCGGAGATGGTTGGAAAGAAAAACAAGTAGCCGAAGAAATCGAACAGTCGCGGCGCGGCGATGACATTGTCGCGAAGACAAAAAATAACATCCAATGCGCGGAAGGTGATATAAGAGATGCCGAGGAAACCAAACTGGTCTCGAGGGAGAAAGACCGGAACCGCTTTAGCCAGCGCCAGGGGCAAGATGCAGACGGCCATTGTGCCATAGAATGCCGCGCCTCCACGGCCGCCGATGGCAACGTACCCGCGCATTGCCGCCCACTGCCAAAATCCAAATGCGATAACGATCCAAATTTCGCGCAGATGCGTATGCGATCCGATTTTCAGTTTTAACTGATATTGGATTACCAGCATGATCGCAGTCAGTAGAAGCGCCCACCGCCAGTTCGCGCGCCCGAGCAGACCGAGAATCAGGGTGGGAACAACCGCGTAGAGAAGCAGGCCGAAGAAAGTGAAATCCGCGTACGGAGTCACAGTGATTCAGCGAGCTTGCTTCTATCGATTTTGCCGTTCGCCGTTATCGGAAATGCGTCCATGATAACGAACTTGCGCGGCAGCATGTACGCCGGCAGGCGCTCGCGTAGGCGCTCACGAAGCGTGGTCGTGAGGCCCGGGTCCGCCGCTTCGAAATCTGCGCTGGGTACAACAAAACCTGAGAGCCATTGCACTTTTCCGTTTTTCACAACCGGAAGCACCGCTGCATCCCGAACCATCGGGAGGGCGCGCAGATTGGCCTCGAGATCACCCAGTTCAATTCGATAGCCATTTAGCTTTATCTGGTTATCAATGCGCCCCTCGAAAAACAGCAATCCATCCTGAAATCTTCCCCAATCGCCGGTTCGATAAGCTCGTTGATTGCCCTCTTGGAA
>JBAQJG010000113.1:0-5210 GCA_049300145.1 Chthoniobacterales bacterium
ATTTCAAATCGAGGAGATTCAAATAAATACCGTCAGCCACAACCACAACACATACCAAGGCACGTTCGATCAAAAATTCTACGACTTAAATGAAAACTTGACGGGTGAGGCTACGGGCACACTCACTGCAACGCGCCTTTCTGTGCACTAATCGAAATTCCCGTATTTTTTCCTCGTAACGCCCGGCCAAATTTCGCACAGTACATTAGTGAACGGCAAAATGACTTCCACGGTGAGAAATCAACCAGGAAACAAACCCATGACAACAGAATATTATCGTAAGTCCTTCATTGTGCGAGTTGCCTTGCTGCTCGCGATGAAAACCTCTTCAGTCCGCCTGGCCGCAGGAGTAATAACTATTGCTGCGGCTCTGGCTGTCTGCCCGACCATGGCGAGCGGTGCTACGGTCATGGTGACTGTCGGCCCGGGCGGCGACCTCTCCTTCTCGCCTTCATCAGTCACGATCCATCCAGGCGATACCGTGCAGTGGAACTGGGATGACAACGAACACAGCAGCACTTCAGGCATGCCGGGGTCGCCCAACGGTCTATGGGACTCTGGGATTCTTAACCACGGAGCTACCTTTTCGCACACCTTCAACAGCGCGGGATCGTTCCCGTACTATTGTACCCCGCATGGGCTATGCTGCGGAATGGTAGGCACGATCACGGTGTCGAATCCAACTCAGACCGTCACAACTAATCCGGCGACCAACGTCGCAAGTTTTTCTGCTACACTCAATGGCTCACTCAATCCAAATGGATTGACCACGAGTGTTCAGTTCCAGTATGGCCCGACGGCCAGTTACGGGTTCACCACCCCCGTCCAGACGCAGACTGGGAATACGGTCCGCAATATCACTGCCAACATTATTGGCTTAAGTGCGAGCCACATTTATCATTTCCGAATCGTAGCCAGCAACAGCGGCGGCACCCACTTTGGCAGCGACAGGACCTTTACCACGCTTAGCGCAACCGGCGCCCCCGTCGTCACGACCAGCCCGGCGACCACGGTCGCTAGTTTTTCAGCCACGCTCACTGGCTTACTCGATCCGCATGGGTTGACCACGACTGTTCACTTCCAGTATGGCACAACCACCAGCTACGGACTGACCGCTGCTGCCCCGAGTCAGACTGGGAGCACGTTCCAAACTGTCAGTGCCAACATCAGCGGCTTAAATGCCAGCACTACTTATCATTTCCGAATTGTAGCCACCAACAGCAGCGGCACCAGTTTGGGCAGCGACAGGACCTTTACCACGCTTAGCGCGACCGGGTCTCCAGTTGTGACAACTAATCCGGGAACGTTCATCGCGAGTTTTTCAGCGATGCTCAATGGCTTACTCGATCCGCATGGCTTGAGCACGAGTGTTCACTTCCAGTATGGCCCAACGGCCAGCTACGGGCTGACCGCTACTGCCCCGAGTCAGACTGGAAACACGTTCCGAGCTGTCAGTGCCAACATCAGCGGCTTAAGTGCGAGCCACGTTTATCATTGCCGAATCGTAGCCACTAACAGCGCCGGCACCAGTTTGGGCAGCGACAGCACATTTACCACGCTTACCGCGACCGGGCCTCCCGTCGTCACGACCAGCCCGGCGACCAATATAGCGAGTTCTTCCGCGACGCTCGATGGCTCACTCGACCCGCATGGGTTGACCACGAGTGTTTCTTTCCAGTATGGCACGACGACCAACTACGGATCTACCACCCCTATGCACAATCAGACTGGGAGCACCTTCCGGAATGTCAGTGCCAACATCAGCGGCTTAAGTGCGCACACCGTTTATCATTTCCGAATCACAGTCACCAACAGTGTCGGCAACAGGCTCGGCAGTGACGGGACCTTTACCACGCCTTAGTGCCCCTAACTAAAATACGAAAAGGAAAACAAATATGAAAAAAATGAAGAACCAAGGAGTAACAATAGTCGCGCTGACGACAGTCTTAAGCGCGCTTATGCTAGTGTCAGCGTTTGGAGCCGGTCTGCCGAACAACGTCGCGGTCTTTGCCACCGGATTAAACAATCCGCGCGGCCTGAAGTTTGGGCCCGACGGCTATCTTTATGTTGCCGAAGGCGGCATTGGCGGATCGGACTCGACTGTTGGCTGCTGCGAACAGGCTGCTGGTGTTGGGCCGTACGCAGGTAGTGTCACCGGCTCGCGCATCTCCAAGATCAATGCCAACGGCGTCGTCACGACAGCCGTGGATAATCTTCCGTCCAGTCAGACAAATCCGGATACTGGCAGTCTGGTCAGCGGCGCAGCCGATGTTGCCTTCATCGGAAACACCCTGTATGTCTTGCTCGCCGGAGCTGGCTGCTCACATGGTGTGCCGCAGGTCCCGGAGATGCCCAATGGCATCATCCGCATTAATGCCGACGGCACCAGGGATCTGATCGCTAACCTGAGCGCGTTTGTGATGGCTTTTCCTGTTGTGCATCCCGACCCGGACGACTTTGAACCAGACGGCACGTGGTACAGCATGATAGTGGCTCACGGTGATGGCAATCACCAGTATTTCTATGCCGTCGAACCAAACCATCAAGAGATCGACCGCATCTCCCCGACGACAGGTGATATCAGCCGCATCGTCGATGTCTCCGCAAGCTTTCCCCCACCCAACGTGAATCGCAACTGGGTCGGCCCGACCTCGATCGCCACGCGCGACAATGACCACTTTTTCTTCGGCAACCTCGGTCCTTTTCCGATCGAGGCAGGCACCCAACAGATTAGATCGCTGAATGTGCACAACGGCCAGTTCAGGGTTGTTGCTGAAGGGCTTTCCGCCGTTACCGGCGTTGCTTTCGATAGCCAACATCGAATGTACGTGTTGGAGATGAGCACATCGGACGGCGGCCCCAACCCTGGTGACGGTAAAGTGGTACGAATGAATCACCCAGACGGCGGGCCTCACGATCGCGATCAGACAGTGATTGCCGATGGACTCACCTTCCCCACGGCCATGACCTTCGGCCCGGACGGCGCGCTCTACGTTTCGCATAAGGGATTTGGCTTTCCGGCGGGCCAGGGGGAGATTCTACTAGTCACAGTGCCGCACTGAGCCGGTCCCAAGAGTAGCTTTTGTTTCTGCTCCGCTTTCAGGCTGCCCCTACCGCTCTTTCTCGGTAGGGCAGCGGCGGGCCGTGAAATCTCCTGCCCGCTTTTGTGTAGTTTGTCGGCTCGGCTCCGAAAGCTTTCGCCCGCCACGGCGGGCAGGCGGAGCAGGCTAGAGTCTCGCTCTACCACGCCAGGTTAGAAGCGTTTTAACGCCCAACATTCAACATCCAACGCGTCGAGTTCTGAATTGGCGCGAGATTGACACCTCGTGCTGCGCGATACAATCTTGGCGCAGCCGCGCCAGGGTAGCTCAGCGGTAGAGCAGGGGACTCATAAGCCCTTGGTCGGGAGTTCAATTCTCCCCCCTGGCACTTTCCATTGGTCGTTCAATGTTGAACGTTGGACGTTTTTGCCGCTGTGATCTAATCCTTGGGCTTCGATATATATGGCGCCAGATCTTTTTCCTGGCCGTGCAATGCTGCCATGAAACAGACACCATTTCTCTCTTGCACTACTCCTGTCCAACCTTCCTGCTCGACATAACGCCGACCTGAAAACGACAAAGCGGCGCCGGTCTTGGCATTTCTCTCGGCGGGAAAGAGGAAAAACTGCATTCCTTTTTCGATCACCCAAATCTGCGCCACGCGATGCCCTTCCTCGTCATCGAAGACCCGGCATCCTAATGTACGAAAATCAGCAAACTCCGGCGGCACATCATAATGTTCGAGCTGGTGTTTCATAAAAAAGAGATCCCCCAGTGCGCCGGCATCGGTCCGAACCGGATCGAGCAAGACCGATCGGGTCGAGGCGGCGACTATCAAAAGTTTCCGCGCGGCTTCGGCGCCGGGAAAATCGTGCCGATGTTCGAGGAATTGGAGGACGAACACTCCGGCGATGACCGCGAGGGCGATGGCAACAGCCAGAACAGCCGGATTTTTCGCCATCTTCCATTTCCACTTGGAACGCGGGACGAGATTTTCGCTGGAAAACCATTCCTCGATCTCGGGTGGAACAGGAACATTGCGGACCAGAGTCGCAACCGCGCGATCGAAACTTTGTTGATTGGCAAATTCGCCGGAGCCGCGAGCGCAGAAGACCGCTGCGCGCATGGAACGGTCGTTCATCCGTTCCTCGCTAATGGGAGCACAGTTAGCAAGAAGACGTTGCCGGCGAGACAAGCGAACGATTTTCATTTCGCCTCCTTCTGCGGAACCGTGGTATCCAGCCACGCTTGAAACTGGCGCCGTCCATTCGCCAGCAACCGGGAGAGTTCACCGATCTTGAGCTCCGCTAAGGAAAGAATTTCGCGATGATTGAACTCATCGAGATAAAAAAGCGCGAGCGCCGTCCGCTGCGGTTCGGGCGCTGCGGCAATCCAGATCGCAAGCTGATTGACATCCAGTCGTTCGATTTGTGCCGCAGCGGAAGGAGAGAGGTCATGCTCCTGAAGGTTGACCTCCTCCGCCTGCAAACCGTGCTCACTGGTCTCGAGACAACGCCAGCGCGCATCGCGAAAAAGCCAAAACGGATCGCTCGGAGTGTCTCCATTTGCGGCACGCAGCGTCGCCTCGCGCAACGTCGCCTGAAGAACTTCCTGGGCTTTGCGCGCGTCGCCCAGCATCAGGAAACAAAAGCGATAAAGTTGCGGAAGATTTCGTTTTGATTCAGCCACGCTGACTTCTTTCCCAAAGCGGCAACGTTACGCTTCGCGTTCGCATGGACAAGGGGCGATTGGGTCTGTAGCCACGGCGCAGTGTTGCCGTCCTCACAACGCCTCGACCCGCCTTTGCCAAAGGCTCCCGGCGCGGCAGGCAGAGTGGGCGCGGCTACAGCTTCTGCAAACGCCGCGCGACTTCTTCCGCATTCGCGCGACTGTTGAACGCGGAGATGCGAAAATAACCTTCGCCTTGCGCGCCGAAACCGCTCCCCGGAGTGATGACCACATTTAAATCGCGCAGCATTCGATCGAACATCTGCCAACTCGTTAGGCCATCCGGCGTTTTCACCCAGATGTAAGGCCCGTTCACGCCACCGTAAGCCTTCATGTCGATCTTGGCGCAAGCCTCGCGCAGGATCGCCGCATTACCCATG
This sequence comes from Chthoniobacterales bacterium, assembly GCA_049300145.1. Classification (GTDB taxonomy): domain Bacteria; phylum Verrucomicrobiota; class Verrucomicrobiia; order Chthoniobacterales; family UBA10450; genus AV133. Next base: position 5,150 of record JBAQJG010000113.1, read on the forward strand.
TAATGCTCAATGAGCGCGCGCACCTGTTTGCGCCCGTCGGATGAATACAACGCTTCGGCGC
>JBAQJG010000114.1:0-1723 GCA_049300145.1 Chthoniobacterales bacterium
AAAGCGACCCTGGTTCCGCTGAGATCGACGCCATCGGAACTGCCCCGTTCGATGTCGAAACCGAGTGCGCCGCCGCACCAACCTTGATCAGGCACCCCTTCTGGACCGAGCCAGCATGGGCACAACATTTTACAGCTGCAGAGCTCCATACTCCGCCCAGAAAGCTGCCAAGCCATTGCCTTTGCCTCCTTCTGCTAATCTTCTTCTGATGAAATCGCGGGCAGACAACCTGCGTTTTCAGAGCATCTCTCCAAAACGACCTCGGCACAATAGGCGAGTTAGTGGTGCGATGTCGAACGGCTCGCGCCAGGCGAGGTCAGCTTCGGGTCAAGGGCGGCTGTCGTCGCCAGGTAGATGGTACGGCCGGTTTGCCCTCAGCTCCGGAAGTGGCGCATGCACCGAGGCAGTTACGCTTGGTGCCACTGCACAAAGTCGCTGCGCTCCAGCCCGCTGCGCGGGGCAAGAGGCGAGAGGCCGGTAGCCAGTTGAGAGGACAGGCATAGCGGCGTGGGAGCCCCGTCCTAAGAATCGAGGTGTCGTCAACCTCACTCAGGATGGAACTCTCCATGAGCGACACTAGAACTGTCAGTCCGCTGCGTCAGCGCATGATCGAGGACATGGCTGCACGCAAGCTCAACCCGCACACTCAGCGCGGCCACATTTCGAGCTGCAAGCGGTTCGCCGCCTGGCTGAAGCGTTCGCCCGATACAGCGACGCCCGACGAGGTGCGACGTTTCCAACTGCACCTCATCGAGAGCGGAGCGAGCATCTGCAACCGCAATCGGATCATGACCGGGGTGCGGTTTTTGTTCCGCGTCACGCTGCGTCGCCACGATCTGGCAGCTGAGGTCTGGCACATCAAGGAACCGCAAAAGCTGCCGCCAGTGCTGAGCCCTGAGGAGGTCAAGCGTGTTCTGATCATGGCGACGAGCCTGCAGGCGCGAGCAATGCTGACACTCGCCTATGGTTGCGGACTGAGGGCGGGCGAGGTGGTGCGGCTGCGGGCGGGCGACATCGACAGTGAGCAGATGAACATCCGCATCGTGCAGTCGAAGGGTCTCAAGGACCGGCACGTGATGCTGCCGGCGGAGGTCCTCGACCTGTTGCGGCAATGGTGGAAGGCGCGGCCGACCGCGTATGACGCCGGCCTCGCGCCGGAACAACGTTGGCTGTTTCCCGGTCGCAGTAACCGTCGGCCGCTGACTACACGCCAGTTCGGACGGCTGTTCAAGCAGGCAGCGACAGCAGCGGGGCTGCGTAAAACGCTCTCTCTGCATACGCTTCGCCACAGCTTCGCAACCCATCTGCTTGAGCGCGGCACGGACATTCGGGTGATTCAGGCGCTGCTCGGACACGAGAAGCTGGAGACGACGGCCCGCTACACCCGCGTTGCGACCGGGATGATTTCCAAGATCGAGAGCCCACTCGATGGCCTGAGCGCGCCGCGCCGCAAGCGTGCGAGGCGAGACACCGAGGAGCCGCTGACGCCGTAGCGCCGCCGGCCATGGCTCGACCAGCTCTGGAGGTCGCGGACATTCTCCGCGATCACGGTCCTGCTTGGCGTGAGGCCAACAGCGGGCATATCAGCCTCGACCTATTGAAGGTGATGAGTGCGATCGAGCGCTGTCGCACGGCGGCGCTCGGCGGGCATGTCGCACGCTGCGAGAACGCGGCGTGCGGCTATACGGAGATCGCGTTCAACTCCTGCCGCAATAGGCATTGC
>JBAQJG010000115.1:0-6456 GCA_049300145.1 Chthoniobacterales bacterium
ATTCTGGGCCAAGGCGCGGCGAATGGAGGATTGCCTGTTCTGGCGCTGGACCGGGGAAACACGACGACACTTGACCAAGGCAAACTGGCGGTAGTTGACAATGAAATCGACCAGACGACTGGCACTGTGAAATTGAAGGCGACATTTCCAAATGCCGATCTCAAACTTTGGCCAGGAAAATTCGTAAACGCGCGTTTGATTTTGACCACACGCAAGAATGCAACGGTTGTTCCTTCAAGCGTCGTGCAGCGCGGGCCGCAAGGAACTTACGCCTATGTCATCAAACCGGATAAATCCGTCGAGATGCGGCCGATCAAGGTTGCGCAAACCGAAAACAATCAAGCTTTGATCGACAGCGGATTGCAACCCGGCGAGCAAGTGGTCGTCGATGGTCAATACAAGCTCCAACCGGGCGCACGCGTCGAGTTAACCACGTCGCAGGCGCAACAGGCGGTGTTGCCTGGAAAACCGCCGGCTGGAAAATCGGCGAGACCGGCGAAGGGGTCGAAATGAGTATTTCCGAACCATTCATTCGCCGGCCAGTCGCGACATCGCTAATGATGGCCGGCGTAATTTTGCTCGGCCTGCTCGGTTATGAACTGCTGCCGATTTCCGCGTTGCCGACAGTTGATTTTCCAACGATCGAAGTGACGACGTTTTATCCGGGCGCAAGCGCAGACGTGATGGTCTCATCGATCACGACGCCGCTGGAGCGACAATTCGGACAAATCAGCGGATTGGCGTCGATGAATTCCACCAGCTCGTTCGGTACATCGACAATCACCTTACAGTTCGTTCTCGACCGGCCAATCGACGTCGCCGCGCAAGATGTCCAGGCCGCGATCAACGTTGCCGGTGGATTCTTGCCCCAAGGGCTGCCGAATCCGCCGAAATACAACAAGGTTAATCCGGCGGACACGCCAATCCTTACGCTCTCGATCGCGTCCGATAGTTTGCCCTTGGATCGCGTGAACGATTTCGCCGACACGTTGCTCGCACAGAAATTAAGCGAAGTCACCGGCGTGGGCCTGGTCACCATCCAGGGAAACCAAAAACCGGCCGTACGCGTCCAGGTTAACCCGGCGGCAATCTCTGCCCTCGGCCTCAGCCTCGAAGATGTGCGCACGATTCTCGGTCAAGCGAACGTGAACGCGCCGAAAGGCAGCTTCGACGGGCCGCGACAATCGTTCACCATCGGATCGAACGATCAGATTTTTTCCGCCGACGCTTACAAGCCAATTATCGTCGCCTACAAGAATGGCGCGCCGATTCGTCTCGGCGATATCGCGAACGTTATCGACAGCGTGGAGAACGATCAGCTCGCGGCATGGGTCGGCACGAAGAACGGCGAGCAACCCGCCGTGCTGCTCGACATTCAACGCCAGCCGGGCGCGAACATCATTCAAACCGTCGAGCGGGTGAAACAGCTGCTGCCGCGGTTGACCGGCACGCTACCGCCGTCAGTTAAAGTGACCGTGCTGGCCGATCGCACCGAGACGATCCGTGCCTCGGTGCGCGACGTGCAATTCACGTTGCTGCTGACCATCGCGCTCGTCGTCTTGGTGATGTTCCTCTTCCTGCGAAAGCTTTGGGCAACAGTGATCACGAGCGTGGCGTTGCCGCTCTCCCTCATCGGCACTTTCGGGATCATGTATCTCGCCGGATTCAGCCTCGACAATCTCTCGTTGATGGCGCTGACCATTTCAACCGGTTTTGTCGTCGATGACGCGATTGTCATGATCGAGAACATCGTGCGCTACATCGAAGCGGGCGATAAGCCGTTGGAGGCAGCACTCAAAGGCGCAAAGCAAATTGGCTTCACCGTCGTGTCGTTGAGCATCTCGCTCGTTGCCGTTTTCATTCCGCTCTTGTTCATGACCGGAATCGTCGGCCGCTTGTTCCGCGAGTTCGCCATCACCATGAGTGTGGCGGTCGGCGTATCGGCGTTCGTTTCGCTCACGTTAACGCCGATGATGTGCGCGAAGCTGTTGCGCTCCGAAAAAGAAGAAGAAAGAGAACACCAAGGCGAGTTCTATCGCCGGACCGAAGAATACTGGACGCGGTTTCGTAATTTGTACGAACGCGGGTTACGCTGGGTGCTCGCGCATCAGCGGTTCGTCTTGAACGTCGCCATCGTCACGCTGGTCGCCACCATTCTCCTCTACATCATTGTCCCGAAGGGTCTACTGCCTCAACAAGATACAGGGGTCATCATCGGCGTGACTGATGCCGCGGAGAACATTTCCTTTAAGGCAATGCTACAACGCGTGCACGCCGTCTCCGACATCGTTAGGAAGGATCCAGATGTCGTGAGCGTGTCGGCTTCGGTTGGCGCCGGCACCGTGAACGCGACCTTGAACACGGCACGTCTCTACATCGTGCTCAAGCCTCACAATCAACGCCCGAATGCGGAGAAAATCATCGAACGGTTGCGTAATGCCACCCGCGATATCGAAGGCGTTTCGCTCTTCATGCAGGCGGCGCAGGATTTGCAAATCGATGCCCACGTCAGCCGCACTCAATACCAATATATTTTACAAGACGCGGACGCGGCCGAGCTGGCGGAGTGGACGCCAAAGCTCGTGCAAAAGCTTGGGCAACAACCGCAACTCAGTGACGTAGCAAGCGACCAACAGGTGAACGGCTTGCAGTTGAATGTCGATGTTGATCGTGAAAAAGCATCGCGCTTGAATGTGCTCACGCAGGCAATTGACGACACGCTTTACGACGCGTTCGGACAACGGCAGGTCTCGATCATCTTCACGCAGCTCAATCAATTCCGCGTCATTCTCGAAGTGGAGCCAAACTTCCGTGAAACGCCTGATGTGCTCGACAAAATTTATGTCAAATCAAGCAGCGGCCAGCCGGTGCCACTGAGCGCGTTCGCGACCATGCACGTGAGCACCACACCGCTCTCCATTCCGCATCAAGGGCAATTTCCGGCGGCGACCATTTCATTTAATCTGCGCAGCGGCAGTTCGCTCAGTCACGCCATTCCGGCAATTCAGGCAGCGGAGCAGGAAATCGGTTTGCCGGACACAATTGCAACCACATTTACCGGCGCAGCGGCGGAGTTCCGTTCGTCGCTAACGAGCGAGCCGCTGCTGATTTTGGCGGCCGTTGTGGTGATCTACATCGTGCTCGGCGTTCTCTACGAAAGTTACATTCATCCGATCACGATTCTTTCGACATTGCCATCTGCCGGCGTCGGCGCGCTGCTCGCGCTGCTCATTTGCCGCATCGATTTTTCGTTGGTCGCGCTCATCGGCATCATTTTGCTGATCGGTATCGTGAAAAAGAACGCGATCATGATGATCGACTTCGCCCTCGAAGCCGAACGCAACGAAGGGATGTCGCCAGAGGAATCGATTTACCAGGCGTGCCTGCTGCGCTTTCGGCCCATCATGATGACAACGGCGGCGGCCTTGCTCGGCGCGTTGCCACTTGCCCTCGAGGGTGGAACTGGTAGCGAGCTGCGGCGCCCACTCGGAATTTCTATCGTCGGCGGCTTGTTGCTTTCGCAATTTCTCACGCTCTACACGACGCCGGTCATTTATCTTTATCTCGATCGCTTCGGACGCTGGGTAGAGGAACGCCGCAACCGTGGCCGAATGGCCCAAGCCCAACTGCCGCTCCGAACGTCGCCCGAACCGGAGCCCGAATTTGCCGGCGTGGATGGCGAAAGTGATCGGCTTGGATTTTAGGCGATGAACGTCTCGGAGCCATTCATTCGCCGGCCGGTTGGCACATCGCTACTGGCCGCGGGGGTGTTGTTATTCGGAGCGGTCGCTTATCACTTCCTCCCGGTTGCGCCGCTGCCGAAAGTCGATTTCCCGACCATCAATGTCAGCGCACAGGAGCCGGGGGTCGATCCCGAGACGGCGGCGTCATCGCTGGCCGCGCCGCTTGAGCGACGGTTCGCGCAAATCGCGGGTGTTTCCGAAATCACATCGGTGAGTTCGTTAGGCGGATCGTCGATCACAATTCAATTCGATCTTAACCGCGACATCAATGGCGCGGCCCGCGACGTGCAGAGCGCGATCAACGCCGCGTCCGGGGAATTGCCCAGCGGACTGCCCCAGCCACCTTCCTATAAAAAAGCGAATCCGTCGGACGCGCCGATCATGGTGCTGGCAATGACGTCGGACGCGTTGCCTTTGTCGCAAGTTTATAATCTCGCCGATCAAATCATCGGCCAACGCATCAGCCAAGTCGATGGCGTCAGCCAGGTGATCATCGGGGGCGGCGCGAAATCGGCGGTACGCATCCAGATGAATCCAGTGGCGCTCGCGTCGATGGGTCTCAGCCTCGAAGACATTCGCACGACGCTCTCACAAGTGAATGTCCTGTCGCCAAAGGGCGCGCTCGACGGGGAGAACCAGAGCTTCGTGATTTCGAGCAACGATCAGCTAACTCACGCTGATCAATATCAACCGATCATCGTGGCGCAGCACAACGGCGCAGCCGTTCCCTTACGCGATGTCGGCACAGCGATCGATGCGCAGGAAAATCGCGACCAGGCCGGCCTATTCAACAACAAGCGCGCCGTGCTCTTGATTATTTTTAAACAGCCGGACGCGAACGTCGTTCGCACGACCGATCTGATTCACGCCATCTTGCCGCAATTGAGAACCTGGCTGCCGCCGAGCGTACATCTTGATGTGATGAGCGATCGCACCACGACTATCCGGTCGTCAGTGCACGACGTCCAACTAACGCTCCTCATCACGATGGCGCTCGTCGTGATGGTGATGTTTCTGTTTCTGCGGCGGTTTTGGCCGACATTCATTTCCAGTGTCACGATGCCGCTCGCACTCGCCGGCACCTTCGGTGTGATGTGGCTGTGCGGTTACAGCCTCGACAATCTCTCGCTCATGGCGTTGACGGTTTCGACCGGCTTCGTTGTCGATGACGCGATCGTGGTCATTGAGAACATCGTGCGCTTCATTGAAAAGGGCGAGCCGCCGCTTCAAGCCGCGCTGAAAGGCGCGCGCCAGATTGGTTTCACGGTGATCTCAATCAGTCTCTCGCTCGTGGCCGTTTTCATTCCACTTCTGTTCATGGGCGGATTGATCGGGCGTTTGTTTCATGAATTCGCGGTGACGTTGAGCGCGGCGATTCTCGTCTCCGGCGCGGTTTCCCTAACGCTTACGCCCATGCTCTGCGGCCGATTTCTCAAAAGCGAGGAGCGACATCAGCGGCGCGGCGTGATCGATCGGTTGAGCGCGCGCGGTTTCAACGGGATGCATAAGTTCTATGAGCAGACCTTGAAATGGGTGCTCGAGCACGAATATCTCATGCTGATCGTAACAGTCGCCGTAATTGTCGCGACCATCCTGCTCTATTTTGTCGTGCCGAAAGGTTTCTTTCCCCAACAAGACACCGGTCAAATGATGGGGACGACAGAGGCCGCGCAGGACATTTCTTTCGAAGCGATGAGAGAAAAGCAAGAGCAGGTCGTTAAAACCGTGATGGCCGATCCGGCGGTGCAGGCCGTTGGCTCATTCTTCGGCGGCGGGACCGGCTCGGCGTTGAATAACGGGCGCATGTTCATCAGTTTGAAACCGAAAGGTTTCGGCAAAGAAGAACGCAAAGATGACGCGGGCACAGTTATCGCGCGCCTGCGGCAAAAGCTCTCGAAAATTCCCGGCGCGCAACTTTTTCTCACAGCAAATCAAGACATTCGTGTGGGCGGGAGATCGTCAAAAGCGCAATACCAATATGCGTTGTCCGGTCAAAACATCGAGGAGCTCAATTCTTGGGCGCCGAAGCTCGTGAATAAGCTTCACGAATATCCGCAGATCAAGGACGCCACGAGCGATCAGCAATTTCGCGGATTGCAAGAAACCGTGGTAATCGATCGCGATGCAGCCGCGCGTCTCGGCATTCAGCCACAAGCAGTCGACAGCACGCTTTACAGCGCGTTCGGCCAGCGGCAGGTCTCGATCATTTACACGCAGCAGAATCAATATCACGTCATTCTCGAGGTCGATCCGAAGTTCCAGCTGGATCCCGGCTCGCTCGACAAAATCTACGTCAAATCAAATTCCGGAAGCCAGGTGCCGCTGAGCACGATCGCGCATTTCCAATTGGACAACACGCCACTCTCAGTCAATCACCAGGGCCAGTTTCCGTGCGTGACAATCTCCTTTAACACTGCGCAAGGCGTTTCGTTAAGCGAGGCAACGCAAATCGTCGAGCGGGCGAAACGTGATCTCGGAATGCCGTCAAGCATTCGCGGAAATTTCGCCGGCACTGCGCAGGTTGCTCAAGCCTCATGGGTAACAATACCGTGGTTGCTTCTCACGGCCCTCTTGGCCGTTTATATTATCCTGGGAATGCTTTACGAGAGCCTGATCCACCCAATCACGATCCTTTCTACAATACCATCCGCTGGACTTGGGGCTCTCTTAGCCATGCTGGTAAGCGGCAATGAGCTGGATCTCGTCTCGATCA
>JBAQJG010000116.1:0-3235 GCA_049300145.1 Chthoniobacterales bacterium
GGTCAGTGATGAGCTGCGTTACAACGATTACGCCGCGATTTGTGATCGAGAGTACAACGCTTCGTCAACTAGAAACAGGAGTCGTTTGATATCGAAGGGTTTGATCAGGTAGTCGCGGGCGCCAGACTTTAGCATCCGCTCAATCCGGGTGGGAGATGCATCCGAGCTCAAGACGATAACGGGAATCTTTTGGGTGGCTGGAGTGTTTCGCAATTGCACGAGAACCTCGCTGCCGTGGATGTCAGGTAAGTTCAAATCCAGCAGGATCAGTGCGGGCGTACGATTGATGGCGAGTTCGAGACCTTGTGCGCCGGTCGCGGCCCACAGGAGTTCGATGTTCGCGCGGTCCTCCAAAATGCGTTCGGTCAGGCGAAAATTGGTTTCGTTGTCTTCGATATGCAGCACCGTACGGGCGGATGTTGGCGATGGATCCGTCAACGTTGCCTGGCCATTGGAAGCCGGCGGCAGGCAGACCGAACGTTCCAGCTTCTCGATCAATTCCACTAACTCATGGCTGGCAATGGCGATCTGGCTCCATTCGGGGGAATGGAGTTTATCGGTCGCACTCAGAATATCGCTAAATCCGATTACCGTAGTGAGCGAAATGCGAAATTCGCGTGCGAATTCGCAGATTTTCTGCTGAGCCTCTTCTCGCGTGGTGGTGGCAGCGGCGATCGCCTGGCGTAGCTCTTTGCGCAATTGCTCGATCTCGCGATGAGCGTTTTCCAGATCTCTGACATGTACGGCTTCGGACATTTTATCCCTTAGTCACTGTTGTTGGCTTGTGCGATTCTATTTGGGGGCCGGATGATTCCATCTGTAGGCCGGACGATTCTTCCAGCCGGCTGGATCGAAGTTTCTTCGACATGTCAATGTCGCGGCGCATTTTAGTTTTGTGGGTGGCGTAGATGATCGCGGTTTCTTCGGTTATCGCGTCCGCTTCGTAGGCTTTGATGAGTGACTGATCGAAACTATGCCAACCGTTGATGTCGCCCGCTTCGATGATCTCAAGGAAAGTGCGGTTCTCGCCTTCCCCATAAATCAGCGCCTCGCGCGTGCGCAGGCTGCTCCCCATGATCTCGGTCACGAGCAAACGGCCGCCGCCGATTTTGCTGACAAGCCGCTGGCTAACGACGTAGCGCAGCGTCTCGGCCAACCGTTCGCGCACCTGTTTTTCTTCTTCTTTCGCGAACATGCCCAGAATGCGGTGCACAGTTTGGCCGGCATTGATCGTGTGCAAAGTGGAGAAAACCAAATGACCGGTTTCGGAAGCCGTCAGGGCAATTTCCATCGATTCACGATCCCGGATCTCACCGACTAAAATAACTTTCGGCGCCTGCCGCAGCGCCGCGCGCAAGCCGACGGCGAAGTTCGGAAAATCCTTGCCTAACTCGCGCTGGCTAAAGGTGGCTACATTCTGCGCATGCAAGAACTCGATCGGATCTTCCAGCGTTACGATGTGAATCTTCTGCGTTTGATTCAGCTCGTTCAACATCGCCGCGAGGGTAGTTGTCTTGCCCGTGCCCGTCCCGCCAGTGAGAAAAACGATCCCGGTTTTCTCTTTGATCATCTCGTAGAAAATCGGAGGCAGTTTGAGTTCTGCGAGTGAGGGGACTTTGGATTCGAGGCGTCGCATGACGATGGCCTGCTGGCCGTTCTGTTTGTAAACGTTGACGCGAAACCGTGCTCGACTCTCAAGGGCGTAACTCCCGTCGCACGATCCGTTGGTCGCAAGGTCGTCGCGTAGTCGATCGTTGTCTTGCATCAAGAGATCAGCCATTTGTTGGATGTGAGCAGGCTGGAGGACTGAATCGGCGCCATCCATTTCCAAGGCATTCAGTTGACCGTCCTGCTCGATCTGCGGCGGCTTGCCGACCACAAAGACGAGATCGGATGCCCGTTCGTTGGCGCCGTTCAGCATTCCGTTCAAAATGGCGTCCAACTCTTCTCTTTTCATTTTAATCGGAAACCGACGCAGGGTCCAGATGCAAGAAGCATTCCATCCGGGCGCGAAATTGAGCAAAACCGCTCGAAAACAGCCGGCCCTTGCCTATTTCGAGCGCCATTCTATAGGAAAAGCATGTCCGAACACAAAATTACCCTTAACTGGAAACGCGGCGATACGCCGTTCGAGTATCAGAAATATCCGCGTAATCACACTTGGAAGTTCGATGGCGGCCACGAAATGACGGCCTCCGCTGCGCCCGCTTATCTCGGAGATCCTAAACAGGTTGATCCGGAGGAAGCCTTTGTCGCTTCGCTCTCGAGCTGTCACATGCTTACTTTCCTGGCCATTGCAGTCAAAAAGAAGTTTGTGCTCGACGAGTATGTCGATGAAGCGGTCGGTCACATGGAGAAAAATACCGAAGGCAGATTAGCGATCACGCGTGTTGTTCTCCGGCAAAAGACGAAGTTCTCCGGCGATAAACAACCGACCCCGCAAGAGCTTGATGAGATGAATCATACCGCACACGAGCAGTGCTTCATCGCGAACTCGGTGAAGACCGAGGTCACCGTCGAGCCGCAGACGTAACCGCGGATTGCGCAGAAAGAAAATCGATCAGGAAAATAGGAAAGCAGGACGGACACTAAGAATTTCGTTTCGGTTTTCCTGCGCTTCTGATTCTGCATCTGTATTATCCGCGACATCCGCGTAATCTGCGGTTAACTCTGTTTCGATGAGCGCCCCTTCCGATTCTCAGCGCATGGAAAAGATCGTCAGCTTGTGCAAGCGGCGCGGTTTCATTTTCCAATCGAGCGAAATCTACGGCGGACTGAACGGCGCCTGGGATTACGGGCCTCTGGGCGTGGAATTGAAGCGGAACCTGAAAGATTATTGGTGGCGGGTCATTGTGCACGAGCGCGACGACGTCGTGGGCATGGACGGATCGATCCTAATGAATCGCGCTGTTTGGAAAGCAAGCGGTCACGAAGACACTTTCACCGATCCGATGGTTGATTGTCGATCCTGCAAGACGCGATTGCGCGCCGATCAACTAATCGACAAAAAAGGCGTGAAGCAGTGTCCTAACTGCGGCGGCAAAGATTTAACAGTACCTCGCGCGTTCAACTTGATGTTTAAGACCTTCGTCGGCGCGACCGAGGATGAATCGAACGTCACTTACCTTCGGCCTGAGACGGCGCAGGCCATTTTTGTTCAATTCAAAAACGTGCTGGAAGTGTCGCGCAAGAAATTGCCGTTCGGCATCGCGCAGATCGGCAAAGCGTTTCGCAA
>JBAQJG010000117.1:0-6646 GCA_049300145.1 Chthoniobacterales bacterium
GGCAGAAACTTGGCGTAGCGCATCTGGTCGAGGGGAGCGTGCGCAAGGCCGGCGACGTTGTGCGCATCGCGGCCCGGCTCACCCGCGCCGACACGGGCGAGGATCTCTGGTCAGAAAATTATACTCGTGATCTAAAAGACGTGTTCGCCGTGCAAACCGAACTCGCACAGACAATCGTCGAACAACTGCGCGGTCGGTTCGCCGGAGGAGAGACCGGTCCAACGGCGAAAGAGAAAATTCAAGCCGAGGTTCGGGCGGCCGAAAAAGGCGGGACGAAAAATGTCGAGGCGCACGAATTTTATCTGCAGGGCCGCTTTTATCGAGATCGCCACTCCGAAAAGAGCGTGGGCGAAGCTCTGGCCGCGTATCAACACGCCGTCGAACTGGATCCTGGGTTCGCGCTCGCCTGGGCCGGGCTCGCGGACACGCATTCCTGGTTTTGTGCTTTTTCGACCGCGGGAGGACAGAAAAGTTTCGACGCCCATTTGGCCAGCGCAAAGGACGCAGTGGGGCGGGCCCTGGCCATTGAGCCTAACTTGCCGGAAGGACTGTTCGCCCGCGCCACGATCCAGACGAATTTCGATTTCGACTGGAACGGAGCGGCTCAAACAGTGAGCAAGGCGTTGGCGCTGGCTCCGGCAGATCCGAAGATTGTCATCGCAGCGGCCAACCTCGAGATGGCACGCGGAAACATGGATCGAGCCCTCGAACTTTTCCGCAAGGCCGTGGACCTGGATCCGGTCAACCCGACAGCCCGATCATTTCTCGCGTTTAACCTGGCGGTGACGAAGCATTTCGCGGAAGCGCGCGCCGAATTCCCGCGCGTGGTAGAGTTGAATCCGGCGGCGCCGTGGGCGCACGCCGGTCTCGGTCTATCATATCTGCTGGAGAATAAATTCGAAGAAGCCGCCACTGCAGCACAAGGCGATGCCGGCGAGTGGGCGCGGCTGCTCATCGTGGCGTGTGCGCGCTGGGGCCAGAAACGAATCCCGGAATCAGATGCGGCGCTCGCCGAGTTAACCGCGAACGATAGCGAAACGGCGGCATATCAGATTGCCGAGGTTTACGCATATCGGAATGACAAAGATCGAGCTTTCGAATGGTTGGAGCGGGCCCGCCGGCAACGCGACCCAGGTTTGGCCAGTTTGCGGAAAGATCCGCTCCTGACAAACCTGCAGGCCGATCCGCGCTGGAACGCATTCCTGCACAAGATGGGCCTGGCCGACGACCAGTTAAAATGAGCGCTCCGGAGGGTAAGGCGAACGCATGAATTTCTTCGCCGAGCTGAAGCGGCGCAACGTTTACAAGGTTGCGGTCGCTTACGCGATCGTTGGATGGCTTTTGATCCAGATTGCCACGCAGGTCTTTCCGTTTTTCGAAATTCCGAACTGGGGCGTCCGACTGGTCGTCCTCCTAATAATAGTCGGTTTCCCCATTGCGCTCATAATCGCCTGGGCCTTTGAGCTCACGCCGCAAGGAATTAAGCGCACGGAAGTCGCAGATGCACTACCCGCCGTGTCTGCAAGAAAAAAGCACGCCTGGATTTATGTCACGGTTGGCGCGGCTCTTTTATCAATCGGAATATTTTTTGTTGGCCGTTACACCGTCGCGATCGGGCAAGGGTCGCCAGCAGATGTTTCGGCAAAATCGATCGCCGTCCTGCCGTTTGAAAACCTGAACCATGACCCGGACACCGATTATCTCTGCGACGGCATTCCCGAAAGCATCAACAACAGCCTTTCCGAGTTGCCCACCCTTAAAGTCATGTCCCGAAGCTCAGTTTTTCATTACAAAGGCAAGGAGATTGACGCGCAAACAGTGGGAAGAGATTTGAAAGTACAGACCGTACTCACGGGCAGGGTCAGGCAACATGCCGATGCTCTGTCAGTCAGCGTGGAGCTGATCAATGCTCAAGACGATAGCCAGATCTGGGGTCAGCAATACAATCGCAAGCTGGCTGACGTATTTGCGGTGCAGGAAGAGATCGCGAACGAGGTCTCCGAGAAATTGCGGGTCAAGCTAACGGGTAACGAACGCCAACAATTGGCCAAACGTCCCACTGAGAACCTCAAAGCTTTTCAGTATTACATGCAGGCGCGATCGTCCATCCACCGTGGCGCCCGCGACGATATGCTCGCTGCCGTGCGCCATTGCGAGGATGCGATCCGCGAAGATAGCAATTACGCCCTAGCCTATGCAGGACTGGCCGACGCCTATGCATATCTCGGCGCGCGCGCCTACATCGCGCCGATTGAGGGTAAGCGCAAAGCAGAAGAAGCCGCGCGCAAAGCATTGTCGCTGGATGACAATCTGGCCGAAGCTCATGCGGCCCTGGGTCAGGCGAACATTTATTTCACACCCTCCGATTTCGTTCTGGGCGATCAAGAACTGCGACGGGCAATCGAACTCAGCCCAAGTTTTGCCTTCGCTCACTTGTTTCTCGGACTTTCGCTCGTGCGGCAGGGACGCCTCGATGAGGGATTGGCAGAGTCTCTGAAAGCTCGCGAACTCGACCCACTCGCTTCCGACATTGCTCGGGGCGTCGCCATTCCTTACTACCTCAAGCGAGACTACGGGAAAGCGTTTGAGCTGTTACAGCAGGCCAGTGACCTGGGCCCGCCATTCAGCCACACCTGGGAAATCGGAGCCTATATTCAAAATGGAAAAATCGACGAGGCACTGGCCCGCCTGGACGAAGCCAAGCGAAATCGGAAGGACGACCCGATTTTGATTTACAGCACCGGAATCGCGTTTGCTGCGCAAAACAAACGCGCGGAAGCGCTCGAAGCCGTCAAGCAGTTGGAAGCGATGTCTGGTCCCGAACTGGCCGAGGCCCAGTATATTGCTCGAATCTATGCCGCCTTAAGCGAGAAGGAGATGGCGTTGACATGGCTTGACCGCGGCTTGGCCACGGGAGCGATCGGATTCTTTTACAAGGACGACCCGATGTGGGATTCAATCCGCAGCGACCCGCGTTTCGAGTCACTGATGCAAAAGGCTTTTCCCAAAAATCAGTGAATCCGGGGAGCTTTTTCGCTGAGCTAAAGCGACGCAACGTTTACAAAGTTGCGGTCGCATACATCGTCGCCGGTTGGGCGCTCGCTCAGGGAATCGCGCAGGTGTTTCCGGTGTTCGACGTTCCGAACTGGGCCATTCGCCTCATCGTTGTTCTGATCGTGATCGGTTTTCCGATCGCGCTCGTTCTGGCATGGGCGTTCGAGCTTACGCCGGAAGGCCTGAAGCGAACTGAAGATGCCGATGCAACCCTGCAAACCCGTACCAAGTCTCACATCTGGATTTATGTCGTGATTGTTGGCGCGCTTCTTTCGATCGGGCTCTTCATGCTCGGCCGTTATGGCTTTCGCGACAAAACTTCGTCGTCAAACGAAGTGCTGGCGAAGTCCGTCGCTGTTTTGCCATTTGGGAATCTGAGTCGCGACCCGGACAACGAGTACTTCGCGGCCGGCATTCAGGATGAAATTATCACGCGACTGGCGCAGCTCTCGGACCTGAAAGTAATTTCCTGCACTTCAACGCAACGTTACAAATCGACCGGCGAGAACCTGCGCCAGATTGCGAGCGAACTTGGAGTAACGAACATTGTTGAAGGCAGTGTTCAGAAGGCGAACGATCAGGTGCACGTCAATGTGCAGTTACTCAATGCAGTGACTGACAGTCATCTTTGGGCCGACACCTTCGATCGAAAATTGACAGATGTTTTTGGTGTCGAAAGCGAAATTGCAAAGACGATCGCCGACACGTTGCGCGCGAAATTAACAGGTCGCGAGGCTGCGACCCTGGAGGCGAGGCCGACGGAAAACAACGCCGCGCACGACCTCTACTTGAAAGGACGGTTCTTTTGGAACAAGCGCACCAGCGCTGACATGAAAACCGCGCTTGGTTACTTCGAGCAGGCCGCCAATGTCGACCCAAACTACGCCATCGCCTACGCGGGAATGGCCGACTGTTACTTGCTCCTGCCTCTCTATGGCGGCGGAGTGCCTACCGAAATGTATCCGAAAGCGACAGCGATGGCGCAGAAAGCCATCGCGCTTGATCCGAACCTCGGTGAACCGCACGCATCGCTCGGCCTGATTCACGCTCTTTTTGATTTCGATTTTGCCACGTCGGTGCGCGAGTTCGAGGAAGCTATTCGGCTGAACCCGAATTATGCGACTGCGCACCACTGGTTCGGCGACTCCACGCTTCCAGCTCTCGGCCAATTCGATCGTGCCAATGCTGAAGTGAAACGCGCGCTCGAGCTCGATCCGCTCTCCGTCGTCTACAACGTCGACGCCGGAACGGTTTATTGGATCACCGGTCGCTACCAGGAAGCAGTCGCGCAATTTCGCAAGGCCATCGAAATGGATCCGCGCAATTATACCGCGCATTGGGGTCTGGGCCAGGCGCTCGAGCGCGTCGGTGATTTGGCTGGCGCCATCGCCGAGTACGAAAAATCGACGCAGCTCGACGACGATCCCTTGCCGCTTGGCCTCCTCGGTGCGGCAAAGGCGAAAGCCGGCGACCGCGCGGCGGCTCTCGCGATTTTGAATCGGCTGGAAGACGTTACAAAACACCGCTACGTGCCTGACTATTCGTTTGCTCTCATCCATCTTGCGCTTGGCGAAAAGGATCAAGCGATGAAATGGCTGGAGTCTTCTTTCGCCAAGCACCAGCCGGACCTGAATTGGATCCGCGTCGATCCGGATCTGCGTGCATTGCACGGCGATCCACGCTTCGAAGAGCTCGCCGAAAGAATTGTTCCCGCGCGCGAATTCGCTGGTGGTGCTACCGCAAAGAAATGAATCCCGGGAACTTCTTCGCCGAGCTGAAGCGGCGCAATGTTTATAAAGTCGCCCTCGCCTACATCGTCGGCGGCTGGGCGCTTTCTCAGGGAATCGCGCAGGTTTTTCCTGTGTTCGATGTTCCGAATTGGATAATTCGTTTGATCGTCCTGGTGATTATCCTCGGTTTGCCAGTCGCGCTTGTTCTCGCGTGGAGCTTTGAGATCACGCCGGAAGGAATCAAGCGCACCGAAACCGCGGATGCGATGCCAGAGTCGGCGCGGCAGAAGAAGCACACGTGGATTTATGTAGTTGTCATCGGCGGCCTTGTATCGATCGGATTATTTTTTCTGGGCCGCTACAGCGCCGAAAACAAAACAGCCTCCTCCTCCGGCATTTCGAACAAATCGATCGCGGTGCTTCCATTCGACAATCTCAGTCGCGATCCCGACAATGCCTACTTTACCGAAGGCGTAGAAGACGAAATCCTCACGCGATTGGCAAAGGTCGCCGATCTGAAAGTAATTTCGCGCACATCGACGCAGCATTTCAAAAGCGCGCCGGAAAATTTACCTGCAATCGCGAAGCAACTTGGTGTGGCAAACATTCTCGAAGGAAGCGTTCAGAAGGCGGCCGATCAGGTCCGCGTGAATGTGCAGCTCATTAGCGCCATGACTGGCGCGCACCTCTGGGCCGACACCTACGACCGAAAACTGACCGATATCTTCGCGGTGGAAAGCGATATTGCGAAATCCATTGCCGAAACTTTACAAGCAAAACTGACCGGCTCGGCCGAGCAGGTCCTAGCGTCAAAGTCGACCGAAAATCCGCAGGCGCATGAGCTTTACTTAAAAGGCCGCTACTTTTGGAACAGACGTACCGGTGAAAATCTAAAGAGGGCGGCCGATTACTTTCAGCAGGCGATTGGAAAGGATCCCAATTATGCGTTGGCATACTCGGGCCTGGCAGACTGCCATGTGTTGTTGCCGGTCTATCCGGACCTCGGGAGCAATCCGCGCGACGAATTGCCGCAAGCGCTGGATGCAGCGCGCAAAGCAGTTGAGCTCGATGACACTCTGGCCGAGGCGCACACTTCCCTTGCCCGGGCGCTGGCTTCCAGCCTACAACTCCCTGCCGCAATGTCGGAGTTCAATCGTGCCATTGAGCTCAATCCCAACTATGCCACGGCGCATCAGTGGTTCGGAGAATGCCTGCAAAGTCAGGGACATGTTGAAGAGGGACTGGCTGAACTTAAGCGAGCACAAGAGCTTGATCCACTATCGCTCATCATCAACTCGCTCTTGGGATTTGCGTTCGATACTGTCGGGAAAAGCGATCAGGCGATCGCGCAACTGCGCAAAACGATCGAGATCGATCCAAACTTTGATATCGCACATAGCTACTTAGGCAATGTGCTGGAGCACAGGGGCCAGCTGAAGCAAGCGATCGTAGAATACGAGAAATCTAACACGCTGCGGGTAGAGCCGTTTAATCTTGCTCAGCTTGCGTGCGCTTATTTTCTCGTCGGTAGAAAACCAGAGGCGCAACAGCTTTGGGAGAAGCTGAAATCTTTGTCAGAACGACAATATGTCCCGGCTTACTCGATGGCTGTGGTTCAAGCGACGTTCGGCAACAAAGACGAAGCTGTCCGGTTGCTGGAGAAGAGCTATGAAGATCACGCGCCCTTCGACTCGGCTGATTTGGGCTGGATACTCATTGACTACCGCCTCGATCCACTCCGTAGCGATCCGCGCTTCAAGAACCTAATCACGCGCATCTTCTCTGGCGAACCGCGATGAAGAATAGCAACTTCTTCGCCGAGCTGAAGCGGCGCAACTGTGTTCCTGCACGCTCATTCGCAT